>JAEZSA010000003.1 GCA_023422115.1 Bacillota bacterium
AACTATATGTCAATAAAAATAAGACATAGGGGATTTTTTCGTAGATGATATTTAAAATAGGAAGACTACATTTATAATATGGACTGATATAAAACATATTAAATACTTCATTGATATCTGCTTTATAGATAATAATATTCAACAATAAAGCAGTCAATAAAAAGATAAGAAATAAAACCGATGCTTTTTTAATCGTTTCTATTTTAATCGGAACCACTTTACTATACAATAAATAAACACCAATCACTAACATTCCTCCATGATGAGTCATAGTTTGAATATTAATACCGATTGTTGAAACGAACACATCGTTGGGATACAACATCACTGCCAGCCCTGCAAAAAGTGAATAGGTTGCTAGAAAGGCCAATGCTTTTTCGCTTGTGCTCTTTTTCTTAGCGTAAAGTGCAATTAAACCAGCATACATCGGAGTAGAACAAAATTGGAATGGGAAAATATACCATTGATAATTCCACGTTATACTTCCATCCACAATACGATAAGAAAAAACCAGTTGTTTATAGATTTCAAATCCTATTAACGTAAATGTAAATACTTTAAGTATTTTTATTTTGGTTTGATTATCTGGATTTTTGTATTTCGAACATAAAAAGATGATAAAAGAGACTACAATTCCCCAAAATAAAAGATGAAACCAACTATAATTCGTTGGTTCTTTCATGGCTAATTGTAATAATTCTAAAAATTTAATCATAATATCCTTCATTCTCTATTCTATTATATTTCATACTCAATACGATTAATATTTGTGATGGATAATAAAACATCCAGACTAAATCAATTGGTATTGCTATGATTGCTTGGATCAGACTATTATTTGTGATGTCGATAAAATTTTCAATGCTATTTAATCCTAAAGAAAGATCACATAAAATAAATAAGAGCATTCCAAGAGCGAAAAGAATATTTTGTTTGTAATTAATCCAAGCATAGATTAAATTAAAAACAAAATTAATAACATAAATCAGAGTGAATACAACGAGCCAGTTCATTTTCTCTTTTAATAGAAGAAAGGCTATTCCTTCCAAGAGAAGGATAAAACTGATTCGTATCCCTATATCCCATTTCAATGGTAATTTAACTCGATATTGCCTTACGCGAATGGCATAAAAAATTTGTGCGAAGATGAAAAAGAATACAGAAGCAGTTTCAACTCCATCAAGGATGATTAGTCCTGTGTCAGCTAGTAAAGTAAACTCTAACGCTATTAAAACAATTAAACTGTCCTTTTTTTTAAGATAAATTAATAAAAATAGTCCAACCAAAAAATTTAAGGCAATCGAACCATAGTCAACAAGATAACTTTTTGCGCTGATGCCAATAAATACAGAATAAAAATAAGTTATCAGTTGAATAAAAACATAACAGCCTAGAAAAATAGGAATGATAGACTTTTGTTTCTCCATAGAAATCACCTTATTTCTTAATTATTATACTCCTAAATGGCTCAAATTTCAATTTTCAAAAATAAAAAAGTGCTAATGAGATATGAATTAGCACCTTGTTTTATCTTGTTAAGTTTAATTTTTCATATTTGACGCGTTTATTTTCATACATTTTTTGGTCGATCATATCGATAAAGTGTTTAAAATCAAAGCTTTCTGTTGGATCAAAAACATGATATCCGTAACTGAGATTAATAGTAAATGGAGTTTCTGGGTGTTCATTATGAATCTTTAGGTTCTTTTCCATTTTTTCAATTACTTGATAAATATAATCTTTATCGCTATTTTCAAGAACGATTACAAATTCATCACCAGCATAACGCGCTAAAAAATCTTTCTTCTTTAAGCTTTTACATAAAATCTCAGCTGTATTCTCTAATGCTTTGTCACCAGCAATGTGACCATATTGATCATTGATATTTTTAAACTTGTCGATATCAATCATAATTCCAACGATAAAGTTTTGATTGTTTCTATTTTTAACACGCCATGATAAATAGTTTTCTAAATGTTTTCGATTATATGCTCCTGTTAAGTAATCAACCAAGGAAGATCGACTCTGTAAGCTAATAAAAACAATTAACATCGCGATTGATGAAGAAATCCAAATTAAATTTATTCCATAATATAAAATTTGAATCGCTCCAACCACAGAAGGAATGACAACATATAATACAAGAGTTAATACTTTTTCTCGTTTCAGTTGTTTTCTAACAATGATAACTAGGATAATCGAAGCAAGTAAATATCCATAGGATATAATGGTCTCTATTTGGAAGAACTTACCTCGTGCATATATATTTTCTTCATTGATAGTGAAGAATATATCAAACCAATAACTTAAAATAGAAAGGATTATATTGATAATAAGTGGAGCAAGAAACAATGCCCAACGCCATTTTAACTTTTTTAGTTCCTCATTGGCAATCACAAAAACATAAAGAAACCATAAAGCACCAACAGTGGGATTCATGATATAGTATAATACATAAATTGGGCGTAGTAAAAAAATTGCCAATTTGGTTGTTTGGCCATCCAAAATCCACTCAGCGGTATCAAGAATAATTAACATAGCAGTAGCAGCTAAAATCCCCATGAAAAGCTTCTGATCAACTGCAAATATTTCCGATCGCATGCGCATAAATAAATAAATGATTAATAATATTGCTAATCCTACCCCATTTATCGTTAGGTAAGATATCAATAATTTATCCATTACGATTTCCCCAATCATTGTTTTTTCATTATACCACTTTTGGGTAGCATTGTAAAGTTATTTTAATGAATCATGCAATCATACATTTTAATGAATCATGCAATTACTTGTAGATTTATTTAGAAGCAGTTACTAATTCATAGTCATTGGTGATAATAATAGGTAAATTTCCATTTTTAGTTCTTATTTCATCAAGCATCTTCTTTTGCACACTTAAATCTTTCATTTTAATCAAATACGTGAGTTCAATCAAAGAACCAAAGTCAGTTAATTTCACTCTCTTTAATTGATATTCTTGAAGATAACGTTCGAAAATAGGATTAAATAAATCAACATAGTTTAAGTTTTCTGGTATTGTTATCTTAATTTTAAGTGTACGAGGATCTGGATGATCGAGTTTTACAATATATAAAACCAATAAGACAATAAGAATAAAAACAGCAATAAGAATGGCAAAGTAAAAGTATTCTAATCCTGCAGCAAAGCCTATCGCAACAGTAGTGAATAAAAACATCGCATCTTTGGTATCTTTTATTCGTGTACGAAAGCGAATTAATACAAAAACGCCTCCAAGACTAAAGGCTTTCACAATATCATTGCTAACTAGCATGATAACAATAGAAACAATAATAGGCAGTAATACCAATGTTGTAATGAATGAGCGATCAAAGCCTTGTTTCCGTTTTGTAAATGCATAAAAAAGGGCATAGACAATTCCTAAAGTTAGTGTTAATACCAAGCATAAAATAGTTTGTTTTAAGGTAATATTATCGGTGACATAAATAGTTAAAAAATGATTCATTAATTTTTCTCCTTCTTTTTTAATTTGGTTTCTAAGTATTGATTAAAAGCTTTTCCATATTTTGAAAATGGTTGACTATAAATATTCATTTTCGATAGTGCTTCCACTAGCCATAAAGGTAGTGCCAAAATAAATTTAATTTCCATAATCCAATCGCTATCTTTCAGAAGATATTTTTTATTATCACTGGTTAAAGGATAAAATTGAGCATTTACTTGATGATCAAAAGTAATTCGCAAGTTATCATCATGTAAATCGTAATAAGCGAATCGTTCGGAGCTTACCAAGCAAGTCGGTGTCACAGGATGATTACATAGATACTCACTCATTTCATTTACTACTTGTGTACTTAAGAAATCATCAAAATGAAGATTTCTTTTGTGCTTGATGTAATCCAAACAATCTGAATAGCTTGCTTTAATTCGTCGCTTACATCCATGATTTTGAAATTTCTTTTTCATTTCTAAATAAACCATATCATTCAAATTAGGAAAACAATGATAACTCCTGATTCGTAATTTTTCTTTATACATTGGTTTTGATAGACTCTCACGAATACTATTTTGATGATTATCATCAAAATAGATACTATATACTTTATAAGCACCATTACCATTTTCATCTTTTCGCAAACGATTCTGATAAACTTTTTCAAATTCCTCTTTTTGGTGGTCGGTTAAGATAAATTTCCGTTCATAACGATCAAATATTTGACTAGAGTTCACTATTTTCTTCCTCCCATCATAGATCTTTCACCAATACTAAGGGCTCGTTCTGATTGTTTAAAACTAGTATATAATGTTCCATCATTGGCATATATGGCGTTAGTATAATATCCATTTTCTTCTTCTCCTGTAATTGTTCCTCCTACATAAACCTTGTAATTGCTAAATAGATGAAGCTCTGAAGAAGACACCACAATTGATTGGAAATTTTTCTCAGGTCGAAAAGCAAAAATTAAATTATTATTTTTATCGGTAATGCAAATTAGTTGATTGGAATTATAAGAAGAAGAAAAATTTATCATGGTTCCGCATTGAGTAGAGGAACTCGATATATTTTCAGCCATACCACTAGAACCAGCAACAATTAAAATACCACCTGTGACTTTGCATTCACTTCCATAATCTAAAGCGCCATTGCCACTATTAGTTGGTCCCCAAACGATGGTTGTTCCTCCAGTAATCAAAATTTGATCATTAGAATCAAGACCATCTCCTCCTGCATTCACGAATAAATAACCGCCACTAATCTTCAGTAAACCTGAAGATGATGTTGTTGTTGAACTAGTTTGAGGACCAAATCCTCCCATTTGCTCACTACAATTGATATTAATACCATCATCACGAGCAATAATGGAAGTCTTCCCGCCTTTCAATGTTATATTTATTGATTCCATTCCCTCATAAGAATTTAAAATAGTTATCATTCCATCTGCTATTTGAATATTGTTATCGGCTTTGATACCATCATCACGAGCTGTGATGGTTAGTTCTCCACCCGTAATTGTAATTTTATTTTCAGAATTGAGAGCATCCGCACTACTATTGATTTCTAAAATTCCTTTTTGAATGAGGATTTCATTTTCTGCTTTGATTCCATTCTTGGAAGAAGTAAGGGTATAATCCCCTCCTAATAAAACAATGTTTTGATCACTATGGAGACTATCATCTTTGCTATTGATTATCAATGTTCCACCATTGATGACCAATATCGTTGCTGTTTTTAAACCTTTCCCAGATTTTTGATTCGTATTAGTATTATTCACCCCAGCATCAATGGTTATCGTACCTGTTTCAATTCCTAAAGTAGCAGTTGTAGAAATACCATCTCCAAAACTAGAAATTGTAATGTTTCCTGAAAAAATAGAAACATATCCTAATTCTTCCGCTTCATTAGCAGCTTTTAGACCATCTCCACCACTAATAATTTGTAAATTGGTGTTGATAATCTCAAGTCCATCATTAACTTCAATGCCATGATTACAGGCATTAATTACAATCTCTGCATCAACAAGATACAAACTATCCTTACAATCAATTCCATTTTCTGTTTGAGCTGTAATATATAAAGTTCCCATTCCATTGATTGTTAGATTATCTCGACTCTCAATGCAACCAGAAGTTAAAATCATTTCTTCACCATTATCATATTCAACTTGAGTATTGATGGTACTAAAATAATTTGTGGTTCCAGCTTTTACATTTATAATGGTTTTTTTCGCATCTTCAATAAAGATGGCTGGTCCTTCTAGTGAAGTAATTGAAACATTATCACATACTAAAATAACTATTTGTTTGGGAGCGTTAATATAAATCTGATAGTTTTCTGCGATTCCTTTTAAGATATAAGTTCCTCCTTTAGTGATCGTCACTCTTCTATCTTGGAGAAAAACAGAATCGCTATTAGAAATTTCATCATCCATAAAATCAAGATAGTAACTATCATCTTCAGAAATAGTACTTGTTAAATCAATGATATCAATGCTTCTTTTCATGGTAGTATTTATGTTATTTGCTTTTATAATCATTACACCGATAAAACTACCCAAGAGCAACAGTAAAAATAGACAACAAAATAATTTTTCTTTTGGTAAAGTAAATTTGTTCTTTTTGATTGTTTGCATAATTAACCTCGCGATTTTATTATCAATCTTCACACTTAAAGATATCTTAAAAAATAAAAAAACTCGATATAAAATCGAGTCTTTAAGAAATCCTATTTTTTATTTGGTCGTGGTAATACTGGTTTTGGTAATGGTCTAAACATAATAATATCCTCCTATAGTTTCTCTATTATTCTTAGTTTAGCACTATGTGCTCGATGATTTCTTATTAATTCTTCTTCGTTAGCAACAATCACTTTATGATTGACTAAACGATATTCACGAACAATATCTTTTTCTTTAATCGGTAATCCTCTCGGAATCTTAACATCTACTTTTTCTTTAAAACATGATTTACAAATTTTATCTTCTAAAGAATGAAAACTAATCACTACGATTCTTCCTTGCGGATTCAACATTGTTAGTGCATCTTGCAATGATTTTTCAAAAACCTCTAATTCATTATTAACCGCAATTCTTAATGCCTGGAATACTTTCTTGGCTGGGTGACCACCACTTCTACGCGCCGCAGCGGGAATGGCTTTTTTTATCACTTCTACCAATTCAAAGGTGGTTGCTATTGGCTTTTTTTCTCGTTCGTTTGCAATTCTTTTTGCAATACTAGGAGCAAAGCGTTCTTCTCCATATTCATAAAAGATTTTCTTTAATTCTGATATCGAATATCCATTAACGATATCATAGGCCGTTAATTCTTGCTCTTGATTCATTCTCATATCAAGTTCAGCATCAAAATTATAACTAAATCCTCGTTCTCCAATGTCAAATTGGAAAGAAGAAACTCCTAAATCATACAAAATACCATCGACTTTATTAACACCTAAAACTTCAAGATGTT
>JAEZSA010000052.1 GCA_023422115.1 Bacillota bacterium
CTTTTAATTCGTTTACTATTTTGTTTGCAATCTCATCAACGGTGTAAGTATTATAATGAATTAAAGTTTTTTTGGAACTTACATATCCTGAAAAATCAGTGTATTCACTTTCTTTTTCGCTTTCTTCAACTTGCGATTGCAGTTCAATAAAACCTTTGGTATAATCAAATTCCTTGTGGTCTTTTGTAGCTTCTTTGGTTGTCGCAATTTTACTGTAATCAATATGATGAACTTGAAAATGATATTGCTCTCTGTCTCCATTTTCAAGCGGAGATGAAAACAAACGTTTTTCTATTTCCAAGATTTCATCTACTAATCCTTTGATATTTCTACTCCAGGCGTCATGGTTAAATATTCTGACTTTTGGTTGGGGTGTTTGATACTCTGGCGGAATTCTTAATCCACGACCTAATACCTGTGCAATTAAAAGTTTGGAATTAAAAGCTCTATCTTCCCAGGGTACAATTTGAAAAACATTTTTCACATCCCAACCTTCTGTAAGCATTGAAACTGAAACTATCCATTCTATGGGATTTGTATATTCATCAACTTCTTTTAGTTTCAGTACATTTGCCTTATGGTCATTGTGCGAAGTAACAATAAGAGTCTTACTTTCAGCTTCTTTTTCTGTAATTTTTTCTTGTTTAACTAAAAACTCAGAAATACCACTGTGCAATCTTCTCGCATTTGAAATGTCTTTTGTGATTAAAATGGTTAATGGCTTTATTTTCCGATAATTCTGTTTATTATGTTGGTGATTATCATATATTTTCTGAAACTTGATATCAATGTCTAAGTCATCATCTTTGCTAACATAGTCCACCATTTTAACCATTTTATCATCAACAGCCTGCCGCAAAGAATATCTGTAAATCACATCATTAAAGTATTCATCGTCAATATAAGCAGTTCCGCTTAATCCAATTATATATTTAAAGTCGAAATCAGAATTAATTAAAAACTCTTTCCACTTTTTTAGGTTCTTACTTTCATTGTCTCTTCCTTCAATCTTATTGAAGATATGATGAGCTTCATCGTTTAAAACTAATGTGTTACCTCCATTGCCATTAAAACTGTCTCGAATTGAAGAGCCAGTAGTTTCATATACAGCATGAATATTTTCAACGCAAATATCACCGTCTTTAATTGTAACATCTGCAGATTTTATTGAGGGATTTTTCCATTTTGCACTCTCAGGAATAGCCTTTAAAAGTTTACTATCGGAACTCAATTCCGTAAACTTTTCCAAAAGACCGTCTTCAATTGTTAAAGAAGGACAAAGTACAAGAACTCTATCAACCAAGCCAAGACCAAGCATAATTTGTGCAATGCCATAAATCACATAGCTTTTCCCTGTTCCTGTTGCTAAATCAACAGATGCAGAAAGTTTATTTGGAATTTGTAAATAACTCAGATAGTCATCGAGGGATGAATAACGGTTTTTTATTTCAACATTTGAATTATCATTCCAGTTTTTTTCAATCAATTCTTTAGTATTGATATATAAACCTGAAGCAAGATAAATAATAACATTTTTAATAGCTTCTTTTTGATATTGACGACCATTAACCAAAATATCCATGTATCGTTCCCAATCATGCAATGGTAGTTGAATAGGGTTATAGTTGGTATCAATTTTTAATACCAAGTCTGAAGTTTTATATCGTTTAATTTCTTCCATATTATTTTATCTCGAACTTTTCTTTAAACTCATTACCAAAAACATCAATGTAGATAATCATTAAATTTTTACCACAGTCTTTTTTTGCGATGACAGGTATTTTCAATTCTTTGGTTTTCTTTAATTCCCCTCCAATATCTTCATCTTCTTGTTTGTTTTTCTTTTTTGGTAAAAGGTCTTCTGCAAAGTAAAATTCATCCATGTCGAATATATTACCATTAAAATTTTTATCAATAAGCACCATTGCTAAACTTTCAAAATTTTCAAGTTCATTACCTTTTTCATCTTCGCTAAAGTCTGAATAAAACCTTTTTATTGAAATTTTGACTTCTTTTGATGTTGTAGTAACCTGTGTTTCAACTTCAGGTTGTTTCATGAAATGAAATCCAATTGCATCGTCTAAATCATTTACATTCTTTTTACTTTGGGGTTGCCTGAATTTTTTAAACTGAACTTTGTGTAATTCTTTTATTATATGATAAGGAACCTTCAGGAAATAATAGCGAACGTTTTCGATTTCGTAATAATCACTTATAAAATCAATATAACTTGCTGGAGCAACAATATATATACGGTTTCCAATTTTTTTACCAATATTGGAATGTAAATTATATAGATAATCTTCATCGACAGAAGCATCTTCAAATTCCCAATATGGCCAAATTAATGCAAAATGCCCATCCTTTCTTTGTCCATCAATTTTAATCCCACTAATTGTCTTTTTTATTGGCTCTATTTCAAACAAATTCGTCACGAATTTTGAATATTCAATTTTGTCTAGATTGAATATTTTTTCAAGGCTATATTGACCAGTATTTACAGCAAGAAAACTTTTTGCC
>JAEZSA010000065.1 GCA_023422115.1 Bacillota bacterium
ATTAGCGTTTCTACATCAATATCTGTAAAATATGCTTCTGTTAATTGTGTTCCAAATAGAATTTCTACTGGATCTGTGATATTGCTTGTAGCTCCTGCTGGTAAAAATGGTTGATCACCATAGGTAATCTCTTCCACTACACAAGCTGCACTTGCTGCTTTTTCAAAAACAACATAGTATACTACTTCTTGTGTTAATCTATATTCTAAAATATAGATTCCACTATGTAATTGACTACTAATATCCAAATCGATGATTAATGTTCCATCATCCCAAGTATAATCTTCATTAAATGCACTGTCCCCCACTGTCTCAACAACGACACGACCATTATTTAAGGTGCTAGCATAGCTGTAATTGGTAACTAGGTTTCCAGGAATACAATTTTCACTAACACTTTGACCTAGATTAGCATAACTATACATTTTAATATTATCTTTCATGTCCAATCCATTTGGTAAGTTCTTCGTTACATAAGTTACTAATAATGAACCATTTACAGATGCAACATCATCATAACTTCCACCACTAATATCTACAATATTAATATCAGTAATTGGTGTAGCTGCATAGTTAACTCCATCATTAATTCTTAAATCGATTATCTCACTAGCGGTTTTTGGAGCAGTAATGATAATGTTTACAAAGTATTCTGTTTCTACTGTTCTATCTTCTGCTTGAATGATGAAAGTATAACTAACAACACCACTAACTTTTGAAGTTATGATATCACCAGGAATCAAACCTGTTCCCATAACAATCGGACGTAGACTGCCTTCCTTAAAGATAGCGTTATAGGATAATTCATAATGTGATAAAGTATTGACTAAAAATTCACTAGCATCTACTTCATCAGCATTAGAAGCAATATAGAAAGTAATTTTTTTCATATAATTATCATAGTCTTCTTGAACATTATTAGTAATAGTATAATCAATCGTTGGATTGTTACGATCTGTTCCTTCTAATTCAATCTTAAATACTGTAGTAGCAATTGATTTTTTCAACTGCTTCATCATATAGTAAATTCTATAGTTAACACAATCTGTATTTAATACAGTTGTTGGCTCACCATATTCATCTAGCACATAATAGTTATTGACATCATCAATAGTTCCTCCACGCCAAGTTGCATCATTCACTGGATTTCCATGAATATCACTTGTCAGATATTCATCCAAACGAATTAACATAACATTATCTGGTAAGAATTGACCTTGTTCAATACCATCTGAACTTGCTAGTGCATAAATACCAACATAGTCTGTATAATCATTGATATTTAAACCAGAAACGGAACAAAGCGATCCTAATGTATCTGCTAGATTAGCAAGATCGGTTGGATTATTAATGTCTAATCCATAACCTTTTCCATCCAGTAAACCTACTAGAATATCAGAACCTATATAATTGGGATCAGTATATTCACGATAAGCATCATAGTAACAAATCTCTGCTACAATTGCTATTTTATCATCATCGTTTAATGTCAGTGATGATACGATAGTACTAAATAGCGATGGGGTTGCTTCAACTAAAAAGCTGGTGATTCTTCCTATATTGTAATAAGAAATATTGCTGTCTCCAAGGCTTGCTCCAAGTAGAGTAGTTATTTCATCTTTAAAGAACGTTGCATTCGCTGATAGTGCGCGTGCTAAATAGTATTCATCATTAGGAACCGTAGAAAGCACTCTTTTTAAAACAGCTGCTTTTCCCAATCCTCCGCTTTCGTTATCTAAAACACTAAATATAATATCGAGTTTACTTTCACTTGATATATAGTCATCAATACCATTCGTGCTATCATGTAGTACTGTATGATAGTATGTTCCATCCATACTTGCTTTCGTAGCAATACCCTTAATCTTATCATCCCTTGTTGTTGCAGAAGGAATAGTAACACTTAAATTTGCTGAATAAGCATTGTATACTTCTGTTACAATTTCTTTTTTATCTGCAATCGATAACGTAGAAGATAGGCTCAACAAGTAGGTTTCTAGATTCGAAGTCATCGAAGTAGATGCATATAAAGCATTGGTTACTTCTTGCATGGCTGCTTCCGAATTTTGATTATAAAATATATTCTTTAAAAAATATTTAATCGTATCTGGTTGCAAAGTTGCATTGATAAACGAAGAATAACTATCACTACTTGAATATTGGAAGTAAGAGCCATGCGTAGAATAAACATAATACTGACCACTCGTTGTATAGTAGACATATCCAATATTAGCCTCACCCCGATAATTAAGAGAACGATTTGCTCCACTATATCGGAATCCAGTACCACTATACCAACGATAATATCCTGATGTATTGCTTGTTCCCATATAAGTAATTCTTCTTGCAGTTGTATTTGTTGGAGCTCCTGTTGCATAGACTCCTGTAACATTATCATAGCTTCCACTAGTTAAGCGATAAGGTGCTGTATAAACAGTATTTCCACTAGAATAGATAGAATATCCAAAGCTTGGATTGACAGCATTATAATAATTCGTACTATCTGCTCGCAAATAGAAAGTTCCTAAACTATTATATACATCAGCAGTCATGGTACTTGAACCCTTAATCGTGTTCCACAAAGTAGTTGCTTCTGCTGTAGATAAATCATCAATCACACTATTAAATGTGGCCTGTTCTGATGTATAGGTAATGCCATTGTACTTTGCGATCAATTGTAATTTACCATTACTCGATAAGTCATAGTTATTTTTTAAGCTTGCTAGATTACTATCATTAATATAAGAATCATTTAAAATGTTTGTATAAAGTGTACTGATTTGTGAATCATTTAAACTACTAAGTCGATCATTGCCTGTTAATAAACTATATAAATTATTAACAATGGTATCGCTGACTACAGAGTTATCTCCAAAGCTAGATGCAAAGATTGCTTGCAATTCAATTTCTGATAAGTTATCAACAACGCTATTTAACACCGATATTGTTGTTGCATCAGTAAAAATAGCTTCAATATCAGCAGCATATGCGGTAGGATCTGATGCAAGAATGATTAAATAATCCATAACTAAATCTGTAGTTTCTGCTGAGTAATTGCTAGTTAAATTCGCCAGATAAGTTGAATTATTAACTAAGGTATTCATCATGGCTACTTTCATGGCATCCGTGACATTTTCATCATTTAAAATGTCTGTTAACAGGGTAACAAAACGCGAATCAGCGACAAAAGCATTGATCAATGCGGTTGAATTACTAGCATTGGCTAATAGAGTTTGCAACATGCTTTCAAAATCAGTAGTCCCACTATGGCTTGCATACATTGATTCTAGAATATCTAAAGAATAATCTGTATTTGCATATACATAATCTTTAATTGTAGAGTAACTCGAAATTATACTGTTGTATAGCGTATTGATTTCTGATGAAGATGTATATTGACTATCAATAATTGCAATATTTGCTTCTAAATCGATTAATAACATTTGTAATGCTTCTAGTAAAATAGTTTCTTTTAATCCGATTTCATCAATTAAATATTCATTTACCTTACTATATGGTACAAATTGAATATAGTCTGCAATGTATTGGTTTGTAATAACGCTTGGGTCAGTTTGAGAAGTATCTCTTAATGGGAATGATAAGTTAAAAATACCCCCATTATATTCTTGTGTTAATTGCTCTTCTAGTGTTTCACCGCCTACGACAATTCCATCTCTAGTATCTTTATAATAGGATTTAATTCCGTAAGAAACACCACTTGTCGTCCCTGCTGCAAATGGAGTAGGGGAATAATCTATTTCTTTGGTTGTTGCCATATATCGCAACAAATCTTGCATTGTTTGAGCATCATCGATACCTGTTACATTTAAAATATTAGAATCAGTTCTACCCAAAATATTTACATTATCAACGAAGTTAATTAGATAACTAACAGTAATTTTATTGAATATTTGACTAGGATAATAATTTGAGTTTGAAGCAATATAACCAATTAATGCTCCGCAAGGATAATCAGTACCATTGCTTACTCCAAGATAATCCGTATTAATAGTTAAATTGGTACCACCCGATAAAATTTCTGTTAGGTTTCCTGAAGAAACTTGTATTGGAGTGATGTTCCCATAGTTAATCGCATTGGCGATATAAACAGGATCTTCTGTTGTAATATAATTAATAAATTTGTAAATGAAAATTAATCCATACATACCGCCAGATACTTTAGTAGCAAAAATGTCCCCATAATTTACTACGTTAACAATGGAGTTAACACCTAAACATAAGAATCCTGCTGCCTTACAACGTGGTTCTTCTGTTGACCAGGAATCATTATATCCATTATAAGCAACAACATCACCATAGTTAATCGTGAATTCAATTTTTTGTTTGTGTGGATGAATATTGTAACAAGTACCGCCACTCACAATGCTTCCACTACCCATATCTTTACCAAATTCATCTTTTTCGTTACGAACGATGATTCCTCCAGCATTAACCCACGAGTTTCCTGTTGAAGTACAAATGGAATAGATACTACCATTATTAGCAGAGTCCTTAATTTGTGCATATTGATCAAGCATTAAGAAACAGATTCCTCCTGTTTCAACTTCAAATTCACCAGCATAGCTTCCATAAGATCCAGCACCAATAATATAATTCACATTGTAAATATTTCCTAAATTAAAACAAGAAGATAGAATTGAAGCATTAATCGCTGTGATTCCAGCTGCTCGGCATACCCCATAATACTCTCCAGAATTAGTATAACCTGTTCCTGAATAACTACCATGAACAGTAATATTACCATTATTTACACAGTTATGAATGGTTCCATCTACATCTGGATCCATGATAACATCATCAACAGATAAATCCTCATCAACAAATATCTTTTGATTGGCATTTTTATAACAAATACCAGAAGCGTAGACATTAAAAACAACAACGACGCCACTTGCTTTTGTATTAGAAGTTACTTCAATATCCCCACCATTGAAGATATTTTTTGCTTTACAGTTGATACTGACCTCTTCAAAACAGCCAAAAACTTTTAGCTTCTTATAGTCAGTAGAACGATCATTGGTAGCATATAAAGCATTCAAATAAGTTCCTTGGGTTGTTTGAGTAAAATTAACTACAATGTCCCCATCATTACGGATATTATCTAAATTAAAATTTAATCCAACTGTGTTTCCAGATAAAACTAGATTATAGAAATCTACAGGATTGGATGTTACATAGTCGATATCACGATAATTATAAGATGCTTTTAAATTAGTATAAGTTCCAATATATTTGTCTGGATTACTCTTGGTATTATCTGTCATTGTGACAGGATAGGGTGAAGTTCCGCTATAAGATACTGTAATAATATCTGTCACAACATCATTGTCCGATACGACACAAGGAGCATATCGCCATAAGATAGACATATCTACTTCTTGGGCTGGTAGTGCTTGTAATACTTTTTCATTATCTACATAAGCGTATTTCTGAGCAAAATTATAGGCTCCATTTATATTTGTATTCGTTTCTTTAGTATAAGCAACACCCGCTACATTCAAGGTAATATTTGGCAATAGATAGTAATTACCACTAGAACCATATCGTGTATGAGCAGGAGTTAAGGAATTGTTATTAATGATATTCATCACCGAACGGCTCGATAGACTACTATAATTTAGAGTTGTTGCATCGGTAGTATTTTCAATATTAATAACACCTGATATATAAGCAATGGTTGCTTCTTCTCTGACATACATTGTCATATTACCATTATTTAAAAATTGACCAATTTCATCATATCCATAGGTATGCAAGCCAAAAACACCGGCAGCATATAATTGTCCATAACGATAAGTAACACCATTGACACCAATGGTAATATTCCCATCGTTTTCTAATTCTTTCGCTTCGTTAGTAACACCACTACCCACAACACCACCAACATATTGATATAAATTGGTGATGTTTGTTGAAGAAGAAAATCTCATCGCATAAAGATTCATGCTATTCAAACAATTAGAAATACTATTGGCTTGGTTAATCTTACCAATAATTCCACCAATACTTGAACCACTAATACCTGCCGTTCCTGTTGTTAGCGTTTGGTAAGAACCATCAATAATACCTGTAGTAGTACAGTCTTTAATTGTTCCTAGACTACTATAACCAACAACACCACCAGCATAAACTAATCCAATGCTATTTAATGTTGTACTAGTTCCATCACTAGTATAGTTAGAGGCTTTTGTTGTTAGAATAATCTGCCCACTAACATTAACATTTTCAATTAAACCACCTTCTTGTTTTCCCGTCACAATACCAATGGTATTGATTTCTAGGTAAGTATCTTTTCCATCTAAATCAAGAGGTCGAACCATCGCATCAACAAAGTTGATATTTTTAACTGTTCCTGATAGGATTTCAAAAAAACCATAACAGCGATACCCATTATAGGAAATTCCTGTAGTTATTGTTAAGTTGAAAATAGAATTATAGGGAGATAAACTACCATCTTGTAATAAGCAATCAAATCCATCTGCTGCTTTTTCTGCGCTTTGGAAATTTCCTGAAAATACAGCGTTTGATTTATAAAATGCTTCTTCGGTAACAGCTGCTGCATTAACACTATTAATTAAACGATAGTCTTCTCGTCTAAAAGTACCATAACGAGCAATTAAACTGGTCATATAAACCAAATCACTTGCTGAAGTTATTTCAAAATAAGTTTCCTCATTAATATCCGTTTTTTGCACTAATCCTTTTAATATAGGATAAGTTAATTTAAGAATATTATGATAGCTCGCAGGATAAGTAATATTAGAAAACCAACCATTACTTACTTCTTCTAGTCCTACCATTTTATAATATGGAAAATAATCATCACTATAAAATTGTGCAGTGGTTAGACCGATAATATTTGTTTCAACCCCAATAGTGACTTCTAAAGTTCCTGGGTCAATATACATTTTCTTTGGTAAAGTTATGGTATCAATTAGAATACTAGAGTCGAAAAAGACATTGTTTACCACTC
>JAEZSA010000088.1 GCA_023422115.1 Bacillota bacterium
ATCTACGGAATACGTTACTCCTGGTCCAGAATATAATGCTGTTTCATGTGTGACTCTAGAAGTGCTTCCCATGCCATAAGTCATAATATGAAGAAAATCTAAGTAATTTGCTAGTGTTCTTGCATCAAATGCGCTTGTTGCTACTCCAACCGCTGCACTTAAAATTAGTTTTCTTTCATACTTATTGAATGCTTCTTTTAATTCCTTACATAATAAATTAAAATTAGCAGTATTAACATTAATTTCCCAATCCAAATCAAGACCATCTAATTGATATAAATCGATGACCTCCATAACAGAATCAATAAAAACCTTACGACTAATTGGAGATGCTGCCATAACATTAAACGCATTGGCAGTATCATTTGATACACCATCAACAACAATAACTACGCGTACTCCTTGTTGTCTTAAAGCTAACACATTAGTCAAATTTGTTAGTCCTGAAACACTTAATTTTCCACCTGAAATTCGTGCAAATGAGTAATTAATAACATCAAGCATGTTGTAATCACGATTGTACAATACTTCTTGATTTCCATCTTTGTTTCGCATATAAGCAAAAGTAATCTTTTTCCCTGGTTCAAAATCTGGCATCACGATTTCCCCAACTCCTTTCACAATTACATTTTTACTATACGTCATCGAATAAGTTCCCCGTGTAATTCTAACTGTTATGGTAACATCACGATCTCTTGCTGGCTTTACTACTTGACCAAGATAGTTGATAGAACTATCACCTGTTGACCAAAACAATGTTAGATCAACCCCATTGATTAGATACGTTGTGAAGAAGTCAATACTTTCTGAAATCTCGTTTGGAATGTATCCTTCTAAATATTTAGCTAGGTCCTCCATTGCTTGAGGAGTTTTTTGATTTAAATCTTCTTTAATCAATTCTTGAATAGCTAATTCATAATCATCTAATAATAATAAATCATCGAAGTCTACGGCATTCTTTTGCCATGTTTCTAGATTATTGAATTGATTTCGTAATGCAACAATTTGATCTTGATGAGCTAGTGTTAATTCATTGATGGTTGGCAATGCGTATAAGTCAGTAACAAAATTATCTATTTCAAATAAATCGACCAAACGATTTTGATATTCCATTAATATTTGTAAATAAGCATTATCTACCAATAATTGAATATCATTTGGTAAAATTTCATATTCATCTATGATATTTTCTACTAAATCAGTATCAGCAATTGTTAACTCCTGTAATATAGGTAATGCTAATATAGCATCTATAATTTCTTGGGCTTGATTCTGCTTATCTTGTTCATGAAGAATGATTAATTGCGCTTCTGCTTGCTCTAAAATAGCAAGAGCTTCGATAACAAGTGATTTAATATCACTTGCTAAACTATTATAATGACTACGAACCGAAGCGATTTTTGCTTCATCTGCTAGAGATATAGCATTGATAGTCGGTATTTGAGCAACAGCTAATCGAAATTCTTCTGCTTCAACCTCTCTTGCTTGATCTAATTTTAATTCATCTATTCTTCCTTCTGCTTCAACTAATTTTTCTAAATTGGTAGTGGTTATTTTGCTTTTTTCTTCAGAAGATAATTCTTCATATTGCTCACGAATAGCAATTATTTTTATTTCATCTTCTATGGTTAATTCTTCTATACTTGGTAAATCAATAAAAATATCATTGGGATCTTTTGGTTCTTCTACTGGTTTACAACCCCCAAAACTCAATAATAAAACAATGAATAATCCCAACGCAAATACTTTTTTCATAAAAGGCTCCTATACATCATATTTTTTTTACTAATCTAGTGCAGATCTGCACTAATTCTTCCCTTACACTTTTTCGCGAACTCCACTGTCTTCCATCCCATTTTTCTTTGGATAGATCATCCCCACAGTAAATAATTGCACCATAAGCAATTCCCCGAAATTGGCTGACAGCAAATAATCCTGCTTGTTCCATCTCTACAATAATTGCTCCTTCTTCTTTTCTCAAAGCAATTTTATCTATCGTTTCCCGATAAAAAGCATCCGTAGTCCAAGTCTTTCCAACGCTATAGTCAATATTGTTTTCATTAAAATATTTAGTGATGATATCTACCACTCTTTGATCTGCTCTAATTTCTCTTGATGGTGCTTGATAATGGTAACTCATACCATCATCACGAATCGCAGAATTAACAATCACAAATTTACCACAAGTTCCTTCTTTTGTTAGCGATCCTGCTCCCCCACAAAACATTACTTTATCAACTCCCAGTGCAATTGCTTCCTCTAATATTGCACCACAAAAAGGACCTCCAACTCTACCATGAACAATTAGAATATCATCGTTTGTAAACTTGTAGTACTGAACATTATTTTCTCCTTTGATTAATAAAAATGGATCAATTGCTTTTTCCTGAAGTAAATTATCAATGACTTCTTTAAAAAAACAAATAATAAGCATGGATGGCATCTTTTCTATTCCAACTAGAACTTTTCTAATTAATATTGGATTAATAAACGCATCCTTATTTTCATCAAATTCTAAGATAGGAAACTCTTTTTTAATCATTTAAAACTCCTTTTAAAATTTCAAACATAGATGTATTATAACAAATTCTTTTTAAAAAGCCTATACCTTTATATAAATAAAACCTTTTTTCTTTTCTTTTTTCTAACCTATTTTATTTCCATATAAAAAACTACTGCTTATGAAGCAGTAGTAAGTTTATTTATTTAATTTGATCTTTTTGTTCAAAGCCCAGTCGCTTCAATGTTTCAATTACATATGATTCACGATATTCATCTTCAGGTTTACGATTATAGTAAGAATAGAAGAATTCTTCATTTGCTTTTTCATATGAAAGTCCGGAAATGAAAGATATAATTCTTGTGCTTCGGTCAATTAACTTTTTATTAGTTGGTAAAACTTGAACCATCCAATTTCCCCATACTCTACCCATCTTTGCCATGGTAGCAGTACTTAATAGATTAAATGTCAACTTAGCCATTAAATGTGGAAGTAAATCCATTAATGTATTAGGCAATTCTACAGGAATATGAATTTCGTGTTCTGCGATTTTATTGCTAGGAATATGCCCTAGTCTAATCGCTACACCTTCACTAAATTTCGGTGTGTTCTTTGTAAACCACTCAACAGATTTTTCATTTGCAGAACCATTGATATCAACACAAATCAATCTTGATGGAGTACGTGAATAACGAGAAGGGTCATCCTCATTACCAATAACATAATCTGTTACTTCTGTTGCTCCAACTTTTGGTGGTTTATTTACGATATCTTGAGCTGCTTTCATTCTAATATAATCTTCTACTGTCCATTCTAGACCTTTAATTGGTCGTCTGAATACATGTTGCCAAGCAACTTCGTTTGGATATAAAGGATTCTTAATATATGCCCAACTAATTGGACTTACTTTATCATTGAATTTTCTAAATGGTGGTAATGTAAAAGTAGGTTGACGTTCCGTAGTATCAGTCATAATATCGATAAAATACTCTGGTGTTACATAAGTAACTAGACCATTTTGATTATATGTTTCTGTTTCTAAATCTACGGCAGAAGCCAATCCTTTTAATGCTGCTCCTTGAGATAGTTTGTCTAATAATTTTTGGAATTCATCAGAATAATCACCTAACTCTAATGCTTTTGATCCAATTGCCTCTAGTTCTTTTTCGCTTAAATTTTCTTTTAACCAACGCCAGCTAGCAACTTCCATTGCTGCTCCAGCTGCTAACAATTCAACTGTAGTAACTTGCATTCTTGTTGAACCAGCTACAGCCATATTACCTACATATAGTGGAATTTTAATAATGTCTTTTCTTTCAAAAACAACTCTTACACGGTCAAGGTGTTTACATAAGATTTCTTCTGGATTACAGAATAAATAATAAGTAGTACATCCTCTTTCAATTGCTTCTAGTACAGAACCATTAATACTAGCTGATAAGCCACATTCAGCTAAACCAACAACAACGTCACCAGGTCCTACGCCTGCTTCAACAACTTGTTGGCGACCAAAAGTCATATAGTCTTCGAAATTTTCTACTGCTCTAACTAATGCTCTATCTCCACCAGTCATTAGGCTATCCGTAATCTCACTGATTTCAACTAATTGTGATCTTCTAACTGGTAATTTTAAACATAATTCTGTCCAAAACTTTCTCCATGTTGCATCAAGTTGTAGCGCCATTCTTCCACTCGCACCAACACTTGAGAAAAGTATTTTTTTCTTGTTTACGATAGCATTGTAGATATCATCCACAAATTTCTTAAATTCTGGTGTTTTGAAGGCTTCTTTTGTTACAGATGGAATATTCACGTCTGCTGATAAAATTGTTTTAATTCCTTCTGCAGTGTCTTTTGCAATAATGTAACTCATGTTTTTTGTTAATGGGTTGGATTGCTCTGTTGGAATGACACCCAAATGAAACTGCTTTTCATTTTCTAGAAAGTCTTTGCTCGCCTCTTTATAATTCGTTATTGTTTTGTAAATCATGTTAGACGCTCCTTTTATATTGTATATGTTTACGCAAATTATTATAACACATTCTGTTTTTGTTTACAATAAAAATCCAATTTACTTTACTAAACTATTTTAATCGATTATTAATCTAAATCCTTACGATTAGGAATCGAAGGCAGTACATAATCCTTACTAACACTGAACCCAGAAGCATTGAGAGCAAAAGCTGTTGCTTCTAATAATGTCATTTTTTCTCCTAAACCTACGACTAAAGCAGCGTTAAAAACATCTCCTGCTCCTGTTGTATCAACTGC
>JAEZSA010000134.1 GCA_023422115.1 Bacillota bacterium
CCTCCTGCGATGATGATTAGGCGATTTCTAATCCCTTTTTCAATAGCATATTCATGGATCTTTTTCATGTTTTTATAGTGAATGTCATTATGAGAGATGATGGTGGATAAGAGAATAGCATCGGCATTGATTTCAATGGCGGCATCAACGAGTTTTTGAATTGGAACTGAAGTTCCTAAATATTCACATTGAATGCCATATTTTTCAATACCACCGTGCTTAATATCGATGATTTCACGTAGTCCAACAGAGTGTTCATCTTCTCCGACTGTTCCAGCAATGATTTTAATTGGGTGTTCTTTAAAAAATGCGGTAATTGTATCATCACTAACTACAAGTTGTTCTTTTGGTAGTGTAAGCGAAGTTAAATCAATATCAAAGTCAATCCGTCCTTTTATTTGTACTCGTGTTGCTTCACTCGGATGTAATATTTCAGTATGAATTACTTCAACATCAATTAAATTCATCTTTTCACCAATATATAGTGCAGCAGCTTTAGCATAGTTTAAAGAAACAGGAACAGTAATATCAACAACAACTATTCCATCAGCCAACCATTGTACTTCAGGTTTGATTAATGAAGAAGAACGATAAATTTCGTTTTCTTTTAAGCGTTCATGAACATTGTCGTTATCGAGTTCATCAATATATTGGATTTTTTCTCGTTTCTCAAGAGTTGATCCATTGATAAGATCACTTGGATTTTCTATTTTAGTCTTATCATATTGTGTAACATTGTTATAGCCAAAATGTGCGGTAACAGGGGCGAAATAATCATCATCTCGTTTATAGATTGCTCCTGCACCAATGCCACCATTTATTTTTCGAACCATTCCATCTCCATTACGTTCTGGATAAATACCAGAATCGATGAAAAATCCTTTTTCAACCGCAGCAAAATAACCACCACTTTCTAATAATTCTTCAAAGAATAAGATTGCTCTTTCTTTTAATTCTCGTACTTTTTCTTTCATTAATCCATCTTTACGGACTTCAACAAGATCACTTAAGCCATCCATACCCACAAAAGCTTGTTTTGCTGTATCACATGCTTCAACATTATACATATGCCATGGAACATTACGTCCTTCATCCGGAGTAATTGTAGATTGGATATCTGCACTAGTTAGTTTTGAAATAAGAAGATTTAATACATGAGTTACAGTAACCTCTCTTGTTGAGGACTCCATATATTTGGTGTTCATTTGTGCTCTAATCTTATATTCAGAGAAGAAGTCTCGTAAAGCAACTGCATAGGGTAAGTTAATGGTTAAGTCGGGAGCAGGTGGAGCTGTTGGCGGAACAGTTGAAAGGGCAATCAATTCCTTTTTCATCCCAATTTTACTTGAAAACATAGAATTGATTGCATGTTGGACCATCAATTCTGGCATTACTTTCCATGCTTCCTTTGCGGTAGCATTGGCATTGTGTGCTCCATCTATTTGTAACATACCAGCCCAAGCCATAATCTTTTTTGATTCAGCAGCATCGATGAAAGAACGAACCATATTAATATTTCGATATAATACATTGTATTGAGGATCTTGGTGGGCGCCATTAACTCCTTCTTCAGCAAACATAACAGCAATCTCGGGTCCTGCCACACCAGAAACATAGGAATGGTAATTAATCGGGCGACCAACTTCCTCTTCAATTAGGTCCAAAGCTTTTCTTTGCGCACGAATTTGTTTTCGTGTAATTGGAACACCGCCACTTCCTTGTGGTGTACCCTCAATTAATCCATCAAAATGTGATTGTCCAGCGGTACGAATAACCATAATATGATCGGCACCATGCCAAGCAGCCATTCGCATTCGTCGAATATCATCTTCAAAACGTCCAGAAGCGATTTCTGTTGTAATAATTGGTCTTGGTTGGGGATCAACATTATGAAAATATTTACTTGCTGGTAAAGGAATAGATTGAACAAGAGAAGAAGAAGTGTCTTTGTAAATATAATCTCCAATTTGTTGATTGGGAATAGTTTTTCTCCATGTCCAACCAATTCGTTTTGGTTGATATTTGTCTAAATCTTTTAAGATATTATGAATATCAAGTTTTATGTTTTTATCTATCATCATTTCACCCCAAAACTTTCACATACGACATCCCATCCTTGGTCATTTAATAAGGATAATCCTGCTTGGCGTATTTCAAGATTTGACAGCTTTGCATAACGATAAACAACATGACCAGCACCCTTTCCTATTAATTGATGAACAATTACTTTTTCAACAAGTCCTTTAGCTTCTAAACTTGAAAAACCCATTCTAAGTAAGACGGAACGTTCAATTGCTGGGGTAGTGTGTGTTTTTGCTAGATCAAGTAGGGGTTCTACGGTCTGACTAGCAAGTTCCCAAAAATACTTTTTTAGGTCTTCATCGTTGAGCATAGCCAGTTTTTGGCGACGAATGGCAAAGTCATCTTGTCTAGTTGGTCTTTTTTCCATTTAATCATCCCATGTTATATTCATTTCTGTTAATACTTCTTTCACAAAATCTATCGAACTGTTTGTTTCTTTTGATAAAAACAAAAGATCGTTTTGATTTAGTGGATTATTATTTTTAATATTATTGCGAATTAAAGTTTTTTTAATATGAATTAAATCCAAATCAACCGCTTGAATCAGATTGACGCTTTCTGGTAAAATAATATTTTTTCCAGGAATTTCATTTTTCGGATTTCCAAAAAACACTTCAATTCCCATTTTCTTCGCAAAGTCAAGTTGTGCCTGATGGTGTTTTCCTGCACCAGTGTATTCTGTTTCTTGTACGATGATGATTTGATCTTCTTTTAATTCTTGAGCAAGGGAGAAAGCAGCAGCTAAAGAGGTATTTCCCGCTGGACCTCGTTCAATCCCTTCTAATCGAACTAACGCTTCCGTCATGAAGAAAACTTCACCTTGATTGACAGTTACATAGCGATCGATATAACGCAG
>JAEZSA010000158.1 GCA_023422115.1 Bacillota bacterium
GTCAACAACAAGGAAGCAGACGACTTGTTAAAAGAATATCTTGAAGAATCCGTTACAAAAAAAGTTATTATCAGAATAATTACCGACTATTCATGCAGTCCAACTGAGAAATACGAAATTAGTAAAAAAATTGAATCATTTCGTCTCTCTGTCACAAGTCTTGATGTTTCTGCCGTTATTACTTTCGGCGATGATGTTAAAGCCGTCATTGAAAGCAATCGTGCACCTTTTGACTGGGTTGAAGAAGGCAAACTAATAATTGACCTACCAAATAACACCCTGAAGTTTGACGATCATAGTATTATTTGTAACATATCGGCAAAATCATTGAAGAAATTGTGGGAAGACGAGGGAGATAGAGGTTTGTTGGCCATGAACCTCCGGTATTACATAAAATCCACAAATATTGACAACAAGATAGAAGATTCCATTCTCAAAGATGGAAAAGATTTCTGGTATCTCAACAATGGCATCATAATCGTTTGCAATGACTATAAAACTGTTAACGACGAAGTAAGACTTAAACAATTTTCAATTGTAAATGGCGGCCAGACCTCTAGAATGATTGGAACCATTCCATTTGATGACGATTTCTTTATTTCCTGTAAGATTATCAAAAATGTTTTTAATTCATCTCAAGAAAAAAATGCTTTTATTTCCAAAGTCGCAGAAGCTTCAAACACTCAAAAGCCGATTAAAGCAAAAGACATAATTGCGAATAAAATTGAACAAAGAAATTTGAAAACTTTAATGCAAGACAACGGAATCTTTATTGAAATAAAGCGTGGAGAAAAATGTAACCATGCACTGTATCCAGAAGTATGGCAAAGAACGAAGAATAATGAACTCGCCCAGGATTTGCTCTCCTTCATTTTTATGGAGCCAGGACCTGCTCGTAATAGTGTTTCTTCCATTTTGTCAAACGAAGATAAATACAACCTAATATTTAGAGACCACGAATATAATTTTGATTTTTTACGTGACGTCTTGTTTTTAGAAAAGGCGTACAAAGAATACCAAAAAAAAGTTAATAAAGATGAACATGAAAATATCGATACTGCCACAAAAAAGGGTTTAGTCAAAAATGGTCTTTGGTATTGCCTTGCAACAATTGGATATATCTTGAAACTAATTTACAACAAGGAATATAAAAACAACATGCAGCAATACAGGCATCATGAATTAAACTATAGTCTATACTCTCCCGAAATGGCCTACTTTCATAGTTTTATTAATCAGAGCAATTCCTACAAAGAATTCAGGGATCAAGCTTTCGAACTATTCGATTTAGTTTTTGCCCAATTAATTGTGACTCAATTTAAAGTTGCTCGAGAAAGCAACCCTTCAATAGCTTATTCAAACTGGACAAAATCCAACACAGGCTTTAATAATATTAGATCAACAATTAATCTTATTGTTTTTGACAACAAACAAGAATACTTATTGAATGCTGTTTCAAAGTTCTTTTTGAAGATTGATGAAGAAATCGAAAATGCAAATATTGACAAGTATGTTGATTGTTGCAAAAACAACAAAAAAATTCGAGCCAAGGATAATGTTGGAAATGAACTTTCTTCAAATGACGAGGCTTTGAGAAACGAACTTATGCTGTTTAGACTCAACCATTCAAATGAAAAACACTTAGCAGAAAGAAATGTCTTTACTGATAAGATGCTTGATAGATTGGTTTTGGAGAAACCTATGACAATTAGCGAATTAAAGAAAATAGTAAGTGTAAACACTGCTTATTATTGTGGGCAAAAAATACTAGATATAATCGTAAATCACATCCTCCTGTTTTAATGCGATCAAATTAAAACCATAAAATTCATTACTATTTTTTGATCAGTTAAAAAATTTGTTGGCAAGACCGAATAATTTTCGCGCAAATAAAACCTCTCCTTTAAATCAAAAAGCCCTCAAAAACTTATTCTTATGAAAATGAGGGCTTTTTTATTTATGAAAAAAATCAGGGCACTTATTTAAATTGCGATTTAATTTTATTTCCTAATTTCAACATTGAAATGCTTTGAAAAAAACAAAAACAAAGCGAATAATGAAATTGAAAATAATATAAAGGAGTGACTATGAAACACAAAAAAATTATTTTCCTGTCGGCTTTTGCTGTACTGGGACTATCCATGTCCTTTATCGCATCAGCTGCTGATGGAATGATGTTTGAAGCAGCCAATGCTTCTGTCGGTAATTATTCCACAAGTGCCTCCACTTATTACAACGGCATTACTGCCACAAGTGGAACATCCTTGATGGGTCAACTACATGACCTAATTAGTACCACGCATAAGACGTACACAACCTATAGTGATTGTAGTAATCCAACCAACGTCTATGCGACTGATCCTGGTACATCCTCTTCCTATGTGAGAGATTTCTACACCCAGAACAACATTGCCAAAGCATGGGGCAGCGGCGCTGTTGGAACATGGAACCGTGAACACGTTTGGTGTCAGTCCCTGTCCAACAATTTATGGGGAACTTCTGGTGGCGGTAGTGATC
>JAEZSA010000183.1 GCA_023422115.1 Bacillota bacterium
CTTTTAAGGAAATGCAAGTTTCTGATAATAAAAAATTACAAAAATTTCTAGATTTAGTTTCACAGTTATCGGTTTATCAAGTTGATAATAGTTACGCAAGAAAGCCGGATTTAGAGGATATTTATGAAGGTAAAAACGTAAGACACTATGAAGTATCGAAAGGTTTTAGAATTCATGTCATTTTAGAAAATGGTATATATTTCATTATAAGGCTTGATCCTAATCATTCAGTTCATAATTAATTGAAAGCTAACTGCTTTCTTTTTTAATTAATACAAGTGTGCGCAGGCCATTTTTGGTGTACGCAAAATCTCGAAATTTTACGAGGTGTACGCAATGTATTAAAATTGGTGTGCTCTTTCATGCTGAATGAATAGTTTTGATACAATTTAATGATTTGTGTTGAGCCCCTTTTTACTCGAAAATAGGAGGATTTCTCCTTTCTGCACGGATTATTGAGACCATAGTATGTTAGGATAAAGTTGTTATATGGCTTTTATTTGTCGACTGTTCTACTATTTAACAATTAGAGAACTCACTAACTACATTAAAAGAATTAGCAGAAAAAGGTAGATACTCCATTCCTGAATACAATCAATCAGCTGAACAAGTATCGATGAATGATGGAAGATTGATGTGGAAGTGTACTTGATACATTAGAAACTGGGTAATGAAACCCATCGCATATGTAACATCAAAGAAAGAAGCAAAGAGATATGCTGCTTATTTAGTGCTTTATGATTATTTTAGATTACCAGATGAATTGGCAGAAGAAGACAACTAAAAAATGGTGGTGAAATTATGTTAGCAACTATAGATTCAATATGGAAAAAAATTAGTAATTCATTGAAAAATATAAATCATAAGTTATTTATAGCCTTACTTGTGATGGGCTTAGTCCCAGCAATCTATACTACATTTAGAGTTTTTTTGATTGGGAATTTACCAGGGGAGTGGTCATACTCGATTGCGGGTCAATTATCATGGATTAACCTTATTTATGAAGTTGTTAATGAAGCGATTATTCTTCCTTTATTTTATTTTATTGGTAAGGTCTTAAGTAATAAAAAGGAACTTAATAATAGAATGAAAACAGGTTTGTTAATTACTTTATTAGTATACGCTGTATTAACACTTGTTATTATGGTTGGCGCTAATCCATTATTAAATTTAATGGCAACAGATCCTTCTATTATTGATGCTTCTGCAACATATATAAGAATTGAAGCAATCGCTAATATTTTTGGAATTTTATATGCTTTTTCCTTAGTCGGTTTAGTTAGTATTGGTAAGGATAAGCATGTTTATATATTGACTGGAGTTAAATTAATACTTTGTTTGTTTTTTGATACCTTCCTTGTATCTACACTGCCATATTCAGCTAATTTAGGTGTTAATGGTATAGGAATATCAAATATAATTGTGAATTTTATTCTTTTAGTTACGACATTATTTTTACTGTTTAAAAACGGAATAAATATTTTCTCAAAAGGAAAAATGGATTTCAAATGGCTCAAGGAATTTACCAAGATTGGTAGTATTTCTGGTCTTGAATCCTTCGTTAGAAATTTTGCTTATATGGTTATGATAGCTAGAATGGTGAATGTCGTAAACGAACAAGGGACATATTGGGTTGCAAATAACTTCATTTGGGGATGGATGCTACTACCAATCCTGCAACTAGGTGAACTTATAAAACAAGAAACTTCAACTAACAAAGATGCCATCAAGAACCACACATTAGGCTATTTTATCATTACTCTAATTACTATTCTTGCTTGGTGTGTACTAATACCTATTTACAAACCATTCATGCAACATATTTTAAACTTTAATGATGTTGAAAAATTGTATTCACTTGTAATGATATTATTTGGATTTTATGCTTTATATGCAATTCAAAATGTATTTGACTGCACATTCTATGGATTAGGGAAAACACACTATATGCTATTCGAATCTGTAGTTACTAACTCAATTTACTATGGAACAGCATTTATTTTATGGAAAAACGGTGTATGGACTCCATCATTGGAAAGCATAGCTATTTTATTTGGAGTGGGGAATGCATTTGACGCGATAGTGTCGTTTGTAGCCTATGCTTTTCTGCTCAAAAATCATAAAATAAATATATTTAAACCTGAAAGAGAATCATACTTTATAGATGTGAAAAATAAAAAAATTACACATCTACATTAGATAGCTCAATGATTTAATCACGAGCTTTATTTAATAACGGTAAAGTAGTATTAAAATGAGTCCTATGATTGGTGTAATCCAATCATAGTTTTTTTTAATCAGTTTAGTAAAAAGATGTATGATTGTAAATGATTCATTTGTATTTCAAAAAAAATGAATCAATGCTATAATAAAGGAGATAATTATCACCAAAGGAAATATAAGGGAGAGAAGAAGTATGAATTCAAAAAAGCCTAATAATATTATTATCGTCATGATGATTGTGAGCATTGTTGTTTTTACCATTTCTTTTATTTTACTTATGATTGGCGACTATCTAGAACAGACCTTTAATGTCATTGGTATTCGTATTGCTACCTTGTTTGTTGCTTTTTCTTCTTTTTGCTCTTCAACATTATTTAGTTTGTTGATTCTTCTTCATAACAAGACGGTTAGTAAGATTAATGATGATAATAATCAGCGAGCTGAATTATTCCGCGAATTACAATTTGCTTCTACAAATTATTCAATTATTGAATTTATGGATCGAATGTTAATTTATGATGAATCTGAACGATACATTAATCGGTTCCTTAAAAGACGTACGATGGATTATCATATGATAGAAGCGAATATCCCGGAAGAGGATGTCTATAACAATCCTTTAAAATATAGTTTTATTTCAATAAGAATTCCTTTCAGGGTTCTGGAAGGAAAGATGGTTTCTAGTATTACCTTCACAAAGCTAAAATTTGAACGTGAAGATCAAATTTATGAATTTTATTCGGGCTCAGGATTAGAAGAAAGCAAAGTGTTTATTTTATATAATGAACAAACCAAACGTAATAATGTCATCATCAATCTAATTACTCCAATTGGTAGTTCATTCTTCAATAAGAAAGAGGTTAATATTTTCTCAAAAATAAAGATTTATATTACTATCACGAGTTTATTAGGAGTTGAAGTACGAGGAATCAGCGAACTTTATTTCACAAATCCAGAACAAATTGAAGGGGATGGAACGAACACCTATCGCATTAACTCATCGAATTTTGGACTATTAGCTATGCCGATTGTTACCAAAAAATATCCTGAGAATGGAAAAAGTGGCTAAAGCCTAAATGAAAGGGATAATATCATGCAAAGTGATAACATACAATCTTTCCTTTACGATTGGTATATGGCCAACGCTAGAGATTTACCTTGGCGAAAGAGCAAAAATCCATATAATATATGGATTTCGGAGATTATGCTCCAACAAACAAGAGTAGAAACGGTAATCCCATATTATAATCGCTTTATAAAAGAACTACCAACGATATCTGATCTAGCCAATGTGGATGATGAAGAATTATATAAATTATGGCAAGGACTTGGATATTATAGTAGAGCAAGGAATCTAAAAAAAGCAGCAAAGAAGGTTCTTGAAGCGTATGGGGGAACCATTCCTAACACGATAGAAGAACTAGTAACACTTCCGGGAATCGGTTTATATACAGCAGGAGCAATTGCTTCGATTGCTTATGACAAACCCGTTCCGGCTGTTGATGGGAATGTCATGAGAGTCATGACCAGAATTTATAGAAAAAAGTTGGATATTACCACCCAAGCAGCGAAGAAAGAGATCTCTGAAATCATCAAAAACCTGATACCACCTACTTACCCAGGAACATTCAATCAAGCTTTGATGGAATTAGGGGCGACTATTTGTATTCCTAATGGCAAACCAAAATGTGATGGCTGTCCCATTCATTCTTTTTGTCTTGCTTTCAATCATCATGAAATAGAAGATATTCCCGTAAAAAAGATAAAGAAAAGTCGGTTGATTCAAAACATGGCTGTTTTTTTGGTGAAAATAGAGGATGG
>JAEZSA010000188.1 GCA_023422115.1 Bacillota bacterium
CTCTACCTCTGTGGAATATAGGTTTAACTTATCTACTATTTCTTCTGTTGTTAAATCACTTAAATCGACTAATTCATTTAGCCATTCTAATTTTACTCTCATAAAAGCCTCCTAAAATTGCTTTAAAAAGCGAGGATCATTAATATAGAAATTTCTGATATCATCGATTCCATATTTAAACATTGTTACACGCTCGATTCCGATTCCAAAAGCAAATCCTTGATATTTTGTTGAATCATATCCTGCCATATCTAAAACATTTGGATGTACCATTCCCGCTCCTAATATTTCAATCCATCCACTGCCTTTACAGAAATTACATCCTGCTCCTTTACATTTGAAACAAGAAATATCAACTTCTACACTTGGTTCAGTAAATGGAAAATACGATGGGCGAAAACGAACTTTTTGACTATTTCCAAAAAATTCTGAGAATACTTCAGTTAAGGTTCCTTTTAAATCAGACATTGTAATATCTTCTCCAACAACTAAACCTTCCAGTTGCATAAATTGATGAGAATGTGTTGCATCATCATCATCACGACGATAAACTTTTCCCGGGCAAACAATTTTTATTGGTTTCCCTTTTGATGCTAACATTGTTCGTGCTTGAACAGGAGAAGTATGTGTTCTAAGCAATAAATTAGGATTGATATAGAAGGAATCTTGCATTTCTCTGGCTGGATGTCCTTTTGGTAAATTCAACATTTCAAAATTATATAAGTCTTCTTCTACTTCTGGCCCCTCAACAATTTTATATCCCATAGCAATAAAAATATCTTCTAACTCCATAATGGTTTTTGTTAGAACATGAAGATTTCCAACTTTGATTTGCTTTCCTGGAAGTGTTACATCAATAGCTTCGCTTTCTAGTTTTTTATTTATTTGCGTTGCTTCGAGTTCTGCTTGACGTTTTACAACTTCTTCTTCAATCATATTTTTAAATTCATTAATTTTTTGTCCCACTTCTTTTTTCATTTCAATGGAAAAATCTTTCATTTTCCCAAGAATCTCTTGCATTGGGCTCTTTTTCCCTAAATATAGGGATTTTGCTTCATACAATTCTGATAAAGATTTTGCTTCCCTAATTTTGATTTTTGCTTCATCACTGATAGCAACTAATTGATTAATCATTTTCTTCCTCCTAAAAATATAAAAAGTCCTTGAATCATCCAAGGACTGTTGTTTACAGCGGTACCACCTTAGTTCATAAAGTTAACTTTATGCACCTCTAATATTTTAACGCTATCATTTGCGGACTGTATTAAAGTCACTCTAAGTTGAATTCACAAAGCTTTTATTAATAAACTTTCAGTCAATGATTTATTTTCCCTGCTAATAAAATTGGCTTTGCTACTAGTTCTTATCATCGTTTTATTTATATAGTCATTATATCATTATCATTTTCCATTTGCAAGTATATTTTTATAGCAAATGTTTTCTCTTATTTTTTCTTTTATTCTATGCTTTTTTATGATAAGATAATAGTATGAAATATCATGGAGGTTTATTATGAGTTATTATATCCCTTATGTTATTGAACGCAGCTCAATGGGAGAACGTTCTTATGACATTTATTCCCGTTTATTACAAGATCGAATTGTCATCTTGTGTGGAGAAATCGATGATAGCCTGGCTTCTTCTGTTGTTGCTCAATTGCTTTTCTTAGCAGCAGAAGATCCGAAAAAAGATATTTATCTATACATTAATTCCCCAGGAGGAAGCATCACTGCAGGAATGGCAATTTTTGATACCATGAATTATATTCTTCCTGATGTGTCAACAATCTGTGTGGGAATGGCCGCTTCAATGGCAGCATTCTTATTGGCTTCTGGAAAAAAAGGAAAGCGTTATGCTCTTCCAAATAGTGAAATCTTAATTCACCAACCAATGGGTGGGGCACAGGGTCAAGCTACAGAAATTCAAATTGCTGCTGAACATATTATTAAAGTAAAAGAGAGAATGAATTTCATTCTTTCTGAAAAAACAGGAAAGCCTTTATCACAAATAAAGTTAGACACAGAACGAGACAAATATATGTTTGCTGCCGAAGCAAAAGAATATGGTATTATCGATGAAGTAATGGAACATCAAAAATAAAAAGTAGTGGCCTAAAAGTGGTTTCACTACTTTTTTTATCTTAAGAATGCTTTTTTCACACGATCCCAAAAAAGCGTGTCTTTTTTTGATATGATATTCATATGTTTATCTGCCAAGGATATTTCTATTTCTGTTAAGTTGATGAATTTATGTTCTTTTCCATCAACACTTAAATAAATATTAGCCGATTCTTTAGTCTTTAGAGTTAGTTTTGTTCCCTTACTTAAAATGATGGGGGAAGAAATTGCATTGTAAACCGTATTATTAATTGCAGCAAATTCTGTTAATTGAAATGCTTCAATTTTAGGATCAACAATACTGCCACCTAAAGATTTATTATATGCTGTTGATCCTGTTGGTGGGGAAACCAATAATCCTGTTCCTCGAAAAACTTCAAAAAGCTTGTCATCAATCAATACTTCAATGATTTGTGTATGAATTGGATTTACAATAGAAACTTCATTGACGGCATAACCAACTTCTTGATGGTTGTTGTTTTTAAAAATAAATTTTAGTAGATTATATTTATTCTCTTTATATTCGTTCTTTTGAATCAGTTCAATTGCTTGATCAAATTCATCATATTCAAAATCAGTAAAAAAACCCAATCTTCCTGTTTTAATGCCAACAAACTTGACATTTGGGTTACAATTCATATATTTGTGAATCGCTCCCAACATTGTTCCATCTCCACCAAAAGAAAAAACGATATCAGGATTGACTTCATCATAATCAAGAAATGTTATTTTTTGTTTATCTTTTTCTTGATATTTACCATAAAATACATATTTCATTCATCTCACCACTTTTTTATATTTCCTAAAAAGATCTCTAAATCATCTAAAGAGTATTCTTCTCCACGAGAATATTCTACTTCTGTTGCTTCTACAGCCTCTTTAATTTTCGTCATTTCTTCATCTAAACTAGCCGCTACTTCAGCCACTTTAATTAATCGTTCTTTTACAGGTTCAGGGATATTACGAAAATATTTATATTTCAATGAATGCTCTGCACTTGCCCACAAATGCATTGCATGAGTTCGAATTTGAAATTCGATATTAATCGGTATTTGCCCTTCAATTGTCTCAACATTATACTTTGCAATGACATGAAGAGAACGATATCCGCTAGGCTTTGGATTCTTAATATAATCCTTTACTAAAAAAATCTCGACATCTTTACGACTACATAATAATTCAAACACTTTATAAACATCTTCAACATACTTGCAAGTAACGCGGATTCCAGCAATATCATAGATTTCTTCCGGAATTTTTGTGATTTGAATATTCAATCTTTCCGCTTTCTCTAAAATGCTAGCCAATGCTTTAACTCTACCAGAAACAATTTCAATTGGGCTACGTTCCCCCTTTAAGATGTATTCCTTTTTTATTGCTTCCAACTTGATAATAAATCCCCCAACAGCTAATTCATAAGGTAATAAAAAACTTTTCCAATCTGAAATTTGATTCATATTTTCCTTCCTTCTTAGTGCACATTTATATTCTAACATAAACTAAAATATAAAAAAAGAAAAAACTATTGATTTTTGTATCTCTTTGTGTATAATATAATAGAATTATAAAAATGGAGGTAACAATGCAAAAATCTGTAGAAGTAGAATTTAAAACACTTCTTTCTAAAGAAGAATACGAACGCCTTATGGAACAATTCAAAGGGAATCGTATGGATTTACAAACAAATCATTACTTTGACACTTCTCGGTTTTCATTGAAAGCTCTTGATGCTTCTTTAAGGGTAAGGGAAAGGGAAAGTTTAGAATTAACATTAAAAAGAAAAAAAGGATATATAATCCAGGAATTTAATTTACCAATTACAAAAGAAATTTTTGAAGAAATTAAAACAACGGGTGTTCTTCCTGAAGGCGAATTGAAAAACGAAGTTAACAATTTAATTGGAGAACAAAAAATCAACAACTTTTTAAGTTTATCAACTCTAAGAATGTTTTTTTCTTATAATAATGGTATCCTATTCATTGACAAGAGTCATTACTTAGGTATCACTGATTATGAACTAGAATATGAAGCAAAGAGCTATCATGCAGGAAAAAAAGAATTTGTTCAGATTATAAATGAACTTGGAATTCAATATCGAAAATCAGAGAAAAAAGTAAAACGTGCTTATAATGCTTACAAGCGTATTAGCTAAAAAAGAGGGAATTAATTTCCCCCTTTTTTATTTTTTTGAATCAATTTATTTGTGTTCGTTGCTAGGAAAAGACAAAGAAAACCACCAAAAATATACAACAATTGAAACAGCATTGGCAGCGTTGCTTTTTCTATTTCTGCACTTGCATAAATAGCAAATCCATATTCCGTCGATGAACCAACTAGCATATTTCGAAAACTTTCTGTCGCTCCATTGATATATACTAAAAATAATACACCAAAAGTAATCATTAAAACCCCCAGAACACAATATTTAATTAAAGTAATTGTTTTATTGCTGTCTAATTTCTTACAAGGTATTAATAATAATCCTATTCCAAGCGGTAACAAATAACAAAAAATTAAAAATCCATCCATTACCAAACGATATGGTTGGCTCAAACTAACTTCATTTACCCCAAAAGCAAATTCATATCCAGAGGCAGTGATTGCTAACCCTGTTACTTTTGAAAAATCAAAATCAGGAAACGCTACTTTCATTAATTCAATGAATCCATTTGTAAATGTCCCATAGATATTAAATAATGGTAGGAACATTGTTAAGGTGGTTAATAAACATATCCCGATAATCACTATTTTTAAAATATTATATAATAGAACGCTATCTTTTCTTGTCTTTTTTACTGCTTTTGTATAATCCATATTTTTTCTCCTATATTGTATTATTTTACAATATTTAGAGATCTTTTTCAAGATAATTTAATATCTAATCTCAAGAGCATAAAATATTAATGTAAACACCATTATATTTGAGGTTGTAAATTTAAAAATTTTGTGCTATAATTACTCAACAAAAGGTGAGTTTATGTTTATAATATTTTTAGGTGTACTGATAGGAGTAATATTAGTTGCTCTCAATGTACCGATTATTTTTATGTTATATTATATTGTTAGTTGTGGTTTTCTTATTGCGTATCTAAAGAATAAGAAAAATGAAAATATTGCATTTGTTCTTTTTGCGGTTGGAATTGTTGGTATTATGATTTTTGGTGTCTTCCTAACACCAATAGAATTGATTAAATCAATCGCAGAAAATCAAGCAAGAATTCATTATGAAAGCATTTATCGCAATACTTCTTTTGTTACCAATGAAATAACTTTGCTTTCTAATGGTTTATATCATGTTCGTGTTTTAGTTTATGCTGGAAAATTCGGTGTAGGTGCTTTAAATGAAACTGTCAATCTTACCTTGTTTCATCGATTAGCTAGTTATATCTTTGTTGGATTAAATGCACTAACTGTCGTATCTGCCCTAGTAATTATTATTAAAGACAATCTGTCTTTACCAAAATCAAAAGAATTTCGTGTTTTTAAGAAACAAGAACGTCAAAAATCGATTGTTAACCAAATGTTAACTATTATCATTGTTAATGTTTTAATTATACTTTTCTTAAGTAGGGAAGAGTTTATCATCTATGCTGCAGAATCATTAGAGGCCGCTAAAACATCTGCTTATTATGTTGGCATCACAAATCCTTATCGCATGGCTGTTAATAGTGACATTTCTACTCAATTTGGAAATTATAAAATAGGAGCTAATATTTATATTATTTTACTTTATATCACTTTCTTAGCTTCTGCAGTTGTTATGATTTTAAGTAAAAAACATCGTAAATTTAATCCGAAAAAATTTAATACATATTGTTTCATTTCTTGGGTGTTGTTTGCTGTTTCTACTTTTGGTTTATGTTTTTCCGAATTTTTTGTTAATATAAACATTCCTAATTTAGCTCAAAGTTTAGAATCTCAAACGGATTATACCTACTTCTTTGCTTACTCAAGTACAAACGCATTCTTAATCTATCGTATTATAAGTTGTGTAACCATTACTGGATTTTATTCTTTCATTATCTATCATAATTTCATTAGACTGAATGAAGAAAAAAAAGCAATCAAAAACAAAAACGTAATTATCGATTTAACAAACGAATAAAATTTAAAAAGCATGGAGACATACTCCATGCTTTTTTATGCTTCTTTTAGTTTATTCAATTCTTGAATATAAGGACAATCTTTTTCTTCAAAACATTGAAAACATTCTCTTTCTCGAATTTCAGGAGGTAAGAATAATGTAATGTCATCATCGTTATAACCTACTTGAATTTCATCTTCTGCAACGATTATTGGACGACGAAGAACCGTAGGATTCTCAATAATAAATTCTATTAATTCACTCGTCTTCATATCTACCACATTTAAATTTTTTTCTTTAAATATTTTAGAGCGTGTAGAAATAATATCCTCAAAGCCATTTTCACTTCGAGTTACCATTTTAAATATATCTTCTCTTGTAAGAGGGGTGCTAAATATGTTTTTTTCAACATATGGAATTTTATAATTATTGAAATATTTTTTAACTTTCCTACAAGAAGCACAGCTGGGTGATGTATACAATCTTAGCATAGTTGAATCTCCTAACACCTACATTTTACTACATTATTTTGTTTATTGAAAGAAGAAAATGTTTTTTTTATGTCATTTTTTAATTTATTGTAATAAATCATAAACTATGATAAAATATTAATGGTGATAATTATGAAAAAATGGATTTTCTCTTTTTGTGTAGTTTCTATCTTATTTGGCGTTCTCGTAGCCCTTGGTTATATTAAAAAAGAATATGATCCTAATTATGAATTTATATTTCTTGATGCCTTGAGCTTATCTGGCTTTTTTGCTATTTTATTTACTTGCTTTATCTGGGTTTCCCAGGAAGGTGCTTTTGATATGCTTATTTATGGAACAAAAAAATTCCTTAAATCCTTCACAAGGAAGAAGGAAGATGATCCTTTTCCTAAAACATTTATCGAGTACGTTGAAATAAGACGAGGGAAAACAAAGCTACCTATACTACCAACCATTGTAGTTGCTTTTATTCCTATCATAATCTATATCATTTTACGATTATTAGAAATAGATTGTTAAAAAGCATTAGCGTTTATGCTAATGCTTTTTTTATTTATTATTCCTTATTTGCTAATTCTTTACGATATGCTTCAATCTCATCAGGGCTTCCATAAACGAAATGATCTGGAATGATCTCAATCATTTTTGGTTTTTCTGGAGTGAATTTTCTTAAAGAAGGATTGTAATATACTCTTTTACGATTTTTTTCATAATCTGGATCTGGTAATGGCACAGCAGAAAGAAGTGCCTTCGTATAAGGATGAAGTGGATGTTTATATAATTCTTCAGTAGAAGCCAATTCTACCAATCTTCCATAATACATTACACCAATTCGATCACAGAAATATTTAACAACTGACAAATTATGAGCGATAAAAAGAATCGTTAAGTTGAATTTTTCTCTTAATTCATTTAAAAGATTAATTACTTGAGCTTGAATAGAAACGTCCAATGCACTTATTGGCTCATCTGCAATGATTAATTCAGGATTAACGATTAATGCCCGGGCAATGCCTATTCTTTGTCTTTGTCCTCCACTAAATTCATGAGGATAACGATTGGCATGTTCTGGCAATAAACCTACTAATCCTAGAACTCTTTCAACTTCCTTTGTCATGAATTCTTGGTCTTTTTCACCACGAATAATTAAGCCTTCAGCGATAATTTCTCTTACGGTCATTCTTGGATTTAAAGAATCAATTGGATCTTGAAAAATCATTTGCATTTTTGTAATGAATTCTATTGCTGGATCATTATCTTTCTTACTATTCAAAATCTCTTTTTTAATATTTTCAACTTCTATTTTCTTATCTTCGATGAATTTGTCTAAATCATCTTGAGCCGCTTTTAAATCTTCTTGAGCACGAATATATTCATTAGAACTTTCATCTTGCTTGCTCATTTCTGATTTTGTATCCGCAACAAATTTCTTGTATTCTTCTTTTTTATCAAGAATACTCATTTTTGCGTTATTAATTGCTAGTTTTTTACTACGAGTTCCTGAAGCAATTCTTTGACCTTTGAAGTAAACATCTCCGTCTGTAATTTCATATAGTTTAATAATAGTTCTACCTGTTGTTGTTTTTCCACAACCTGATTCACCTACTAAACCAAAAACCTCACCTTTGTATATGTCAAAACTAATGTTATGTACAGCTTTCACCACTACTTTTTTGCGACCCCACCCGCTCGAAAAATATTGTCTTACATTTTTTAATTCTAAAACTTTTTCGCCTTTAGTATAGTTAGCCATATTAGTTCTCCTTCATTTTACTTGCGAATGCTTTATCTTTGATTGGGGATTCAATTTTCGGAGCATTTGGATGTAGCAGCCATGTTGCTGCATAGTGAGTATCACTTACTTTAAAGAATGGAGGATGTTCTTCATAATCAATTTGCATTGCATATCTGTTTCTTGCAGCAAAAGCATCGCCTTTTGGTGGGAATAACATGTTAGGTGGTGTTCCTGGAATTGCATTTAATCGTTCCTTGCGTTCTAGTGCTGGCATTGACTCAAGTAAAGCCCAAGTATATGGATGACGCGAATCATAGAAAACCTCTTCAGTTTTTCCATATTCAACAATTTTACCCGCATACATAACCGCTATTCTATCTGCCATGTTGGCAACCACACCTAAATCATGAGTGATAAATATAATTGATAATCCTCTTTTTTGCTTTAGATTATTAATCAAATCCAAAATTTGGGCTTGAATCGTAACATCCAACGCTGTTGTAGGTTCATCACAAATTAATATTTCTGGTTCCATTGCTAAGGCAATTGCAATAACAATTCTTTGTCTCATACCTCCAGAAAATTGAAATGGATATTGATAATATCTTTTCTCTGCTTGAGGGATACCAACATCACGCATTAATTCTAAAGCTTTTTTCTTCGCCTCATTCTTATGCATGTTGTTTTTCAAAATAAGAGCTTCTGTTAATTGTTTGCCTATTTTCATAATAGGATTTAAACTCGATAGTGGATCTTGAAAAATCATTCCAATTTTTGAACCTCTTAATTGATAGAAGTCACTTTCTTCACAACGAGTTAAATCTAAATCTCTATAATATATATGTCCATCATCAATAATGGCGTTTCCAGCCAAAATACCCATAATTGCTCTACTCGTTACCGATTTTCCAGAGCCTGATTCTCCAACGATACAAAGTGTTTCTCCTTTTTTTAATTCAAAATCAACACCACGAACGGCTCTAACTAGTCCTCCTGGAGTTCGAAATGAAATAGTAAGGTTTTCCACCTTTAAAATAGTATTTTCTGTTAATTGAGTTGACTTTTCTTCCATTTTATTCAACTCCTCTCAATGTTGGATTTAAGGCATCACGTAAACCATTTCCAAACAAGTTGAAAGTTATCATTAAAATAGAAATGATTAACGCTGGAGCAATGGTTAAATGAGGATATGTTGTAACTAGTGCTTGACCACTACTTAATAAGTTACCAATAGAAGTATCAGAAGTTACACCAATTCCTAAATATGACACTGTTGATTCAAAGAAAATAGCTGATGGTATGATTAAGACTGATGATGTAACAATTGGTCCTAATGCATTTGGTAGAATATGTTTAAAAATCAATCGTTTATCTCTAGCACCTAGAGTCCGTGATGCAAGAACATATTCTCTACCTTTGTACCGATAGAATTGCGATCTAACAGTACTAGCCGTTCCTATCCAACTTGTTAAAACGAGGGCAATCGCTACTGTTAGCACGCTACCACCAAAATATAGTTTCATTAAAGTCATAATAACCAACCATGGAATTCCACCTAATACTTCAGTAAAACGTTCCATTACTAAATCGACCGTCCCACCATAATATCCAGAAATAGAACCCCAAATAATACCTATTGTAATCGTTACAGCAGCAACGAACAAACCAATGATTAATGATGTTCTACTACCTTTCCATACAAGAGTCCACATATCTCTACCTAGAGCATCGGTTCCGAACACATAATATGTTTTAACACCGAAGTCTTCTGCTACTGCTGGATCGACTAGCAAGTCATATTCTGCATCTTCCCCAACAATACCTTTGATTGCTCTAATTTCTAGAATAGCGCCTTCAATAGCATTTAAGCGTTCAAATTCGCTACTAGTAACATTTAATTTCACATAAGGTTGAGCATAAAATTTATAAGTGTCATATAGAATTTCTTGGTATTCATACTCTGTTCCATTTTGAATAACAGTTGTTTTTTCACCATATTTTACAATAAATGTTGTATCATATTGTTCTTTGTTCGCTACCTTAGTAGCACTATAGTTATCATCTTCAGGATTAACTATTGTATTAGTTTGTACGTTATATGTTTTATAACCATTTAATATTCCCAATTTTTCCAATACAGGAACTCTTGGAGTTAAGTATTGTAATCTTGGATTGATTTCATCAATATCATATTTACTAATCATTGGAGCAAAAATTGCTAAGAAAATAACTGCACACAAGATAATGAAAGCAACTACACTTGATTTATTACGTGAGAATCTTCTTAATGCATCTCCAAAATAACCAATTGCCTTTGTTTCAAACTTGGTATCATGAATTTTTTCATCTAGCTGGACTAATTTAAATTTATTTTTGTCTATATCTCTAATATTTTCCATTATTTTCTTGCCCCCATTCTAATTCTAGGGTCAACAATACCATATGACATGTCAACAAGTAGTGTTGCAAATAAACCAATTACAGTATAGAAAGCTAGAATTGTCATTGTTAGATTATAATCTTGCATATCCAAAGACGCTTTGAATATTCCTCCAACTCCTGGAATACCATAAATGGTTTCAAGAATCAAGGATCCACTTAAAATACTAACAAAACTTCCAATGATCATTGGCATCAATGGAACCATTGAATTTCTTAATGCGTGTCTAACTGTAGTTTGGAATCTGTTTAGACCTTTTGTTCGTGCTAATAAAATGAAATCAGAAGTTAATACTTCAGATAACTCAGCTCGTGAATATCGTGTCAAACCAGCAATTGGTCCTAACGATAACGCGAGAATTGGAATAATTAAATGTCGCCAATTCAAAAGGTCACTTGCTTCCCATTGAGGCGGTAAATTTACATGTTTTGCTGAAATCATTAATAGTGTGATAACTACAAATGATGGTACTGATATGAATATAATTACTCCAAGTGATATAGCATGATCGAGAGGTTTATTTTTTCTCAATGCAGCAACAATACCAAATAAAAAGCCAAATGGAATGAAAACAAACAAAGAATAAAAATTCAATTTCAATGTAACTGGTAATCTACTTGTTAAAACTACAAAAGTGTTTGACCCTGGTCGATAAACAGTAGAAACGCCCCAGTCCCAATTAGTCACAATATTCTTTAGCCAACGAGCGTATTGTTCAATAATTGGTTTGTTATATCCATATTTTTCTTCATATAATTGATATGTTTCTTCATCAAGATTTGGATCTAGCGGTGGATATCTTGGAATATTTTTCATTAGTAAGTATGTTAATGACAAAATCAAAAACATTGTGAAAAATATTAAGATAATTCGCTTTAAAATATATTTGATCATTTTTTTCCTCCTATGCAACATAAAGCCAACAATTTTTGATTGTTGGCTCCATTAACTCTAATCATTTTTATGCTTTATTTTTTACCACAAGTAGTAAGAGTACATTTGAGTCTTTGCAGCAGCAAATGCCTCGATATATTCTTGATATGTAGCGTATGTTCCAGCTTTGAATGCAGCAGCATCAGCAGCTATTAAAGAATCAACAGCAGCTTGTAAGCCTTCAAGAGCATAACCATATGCTTCTAAGTAATCAGCACTACTATTAATTAAGTCGATATCTCCTTGACATAATGCGATACATTCTAGAGCATAATCATCTGCAGCCTTATCAAAATGAGTCTTTGCGAATGTTAAGCCAACTGTACCAGTGCCTGCAAATAATGCATCAACACCTGCAGCAACAGCTTCATATCCTGCAGCAATTGAAACAGCAGAACCAATATTAGCAAGTGCTGTCTTTAATTCTTCAGAATCTTCTTTACCTGCAGCTTTAGCAACAGCATTAATGAAATCTGAACCATTTGCAATCATATTGCCATAAGCTTCAGCTTTTAAGTTGTTACCTTCAGCAACGAATGTAGGGCCATTAGCAGCTTGAGATAATGCTTCGTAGCTCCAAATCATACCATTCCATTCAATTTCAACAGCATTAGTATCAACGCCCCAAGTTAATTGTAAACTATTCTTAGTAGCAGAGCCATCTGTTGTATCAAAGAATACATCCATGTATCCTAGTGGATCTAGTGCAGAACCAGAAATACCACCAATACCAATATCAAACTTACCTGTCATTTGTTTTTGGTAGTATACATCCATACCTGGACAGTTAATTACTGTTACGTCTATTTGAATATTAGGATATACTGTTTGTTCATTGAAAATAGTTTCCCATGCATTTTCTAAGTATTGACCTAACTTAGTTTGTTCATCGCCATCAAATAATGATAACTCTAATCCTAGTACTACTGGTTCAGCTTCTGTTCCTTGTCCAATAGCTCCAGCTTTAACTAAGTTAGTTAATGCCTTAACATAATATTCTTTTGCAAGAGTAGCACTGAATCCAAATGATTCTTCTAATAAGTTAAGATCATTTACATAAATACCATTAATTACTGATTTACCAGCGTCAGTTTCACGATAAATGTTACCTGCTGTTCCATCCATAACAACATATGCGCTGTTCATGTAGATGATTTCAGGATTTCTTGTCTTAGCAACTGTACTAGTAATATCTAGTCTATCGATTGCATAATACAATGCAGTTCTAAAATCAACTTCTTGTAATAATGGATTAGCTACCCATGTTTCTGCGCCAAATCCGAAGATTTCTTCAAGTTGTTCTTGTGAAGCAGCATTGAAGTTCAAACGGAAAACTGTAGCACCAGGAGCTTTCTTCAAGCCTGGGTTGTCAATGAAATCTTCTAATTTAGTAGTAGGAATAGAAATAACATCTAGTTTTCCAGCTTCCCATAATTCGAATGCAGCATTGTTATCTTTTACGATTGCAAATTCAACCTTATCAAATCCATAGTTAAATGGAATTTCTGTATTTTGTTTCCAGTTAGGGTTCTTTGCTAAACGATAAGCAACATCTGATTCAAGATATGTCAATAGATAAGGTCCTGTGTAAACCATCATGTTTGTCTTATCAAATTGAATGTCAGTGATATTTCCCCATTTAGTAGTAACTACTCCTTCAGGACTAGTAACTTTTGTTGCTTCATATAGATCTTCATAAACTGGTCCAAGAATGAAGCTTGAAGTATTATAATGGAAATCCCAAGAGTTAAATTGTGTTAATGTTTGGAATACAAATTGATATTTACTAACTTTTTTGATTCCTACTTGATCCCAAGTACCTGTACCCTTGAAGTAGTTTTCAGCGCCTGCTATTTTGAATGTAGCACTAAAGAAAACATCATCCGCACGTGAGTTAACTTGTTTTGGATCTAGTAATTGTTGATAAGTATAGATGAAGTCATCAGCATCAATTTCAGCAACTTTATTACCTTGATAATCAGTAAATTCTAGGTCTTCTCTTAGAGTGATTAGCCATGTGTCTGCTAATGTGTTATCATCATATTCTTCAAGTGGAACATATGTACCATTAACTAATTTAGCAGGTTGTGCTAATGTTTTAGCCATTGAAGGATACATCTTAAATCCATCAACTTCAGCATTAAAGTCAATAACGAATAATGCATCAGATACCATTGTTAAGATATCACTTTCAGCTGAATCTGAATACATTAAAGCATTTAATGTTTTAGGACTTGCACTTGTATATGATCTATAAGCTGGATCGGCTGTTGTACCAGCAGCAGTACCAGTTGAAACAGATCCGTAGAAAGTTCCAAATCCCATATTAGGAACGTATACTTCTGATAATGGAGTAACTCTTTCGCTATATAAAGTAAAGCTTAATGATGAATATAGTGGAACACTATAACCAACATTTAATAGCCATCTTTCTAGAGCTGCTAAGATACTTGTTCTTGTCTCTAAATTAGCATATTTATAATTAAATAAATATCCTGTTTCGCCACCAGCTAATTGTAATCCTGATACAGTTACAGGAACTTCTACAAAGTTTGTTGCATCAGTAGAACTAATAACTTTAATTGTTGCTTGACCAGCAGCCAAACCAGTTACTAAACCACCTGCATCAACAGTAGCTACAGCTGTGTTAGAGCTTTCATATAGTAAAGCACTTGGACCTGTTGCTTCAACTTGGCCTTTATTTGCTTCACTTCCCTTTACAGTAGAATTGAAAATTAATTCTAATTTTTCAGTTGTTGCTGTTACTTTTACAGTATCTTTCTTGTCTTCTGGGTTTTCAATTGGGTCTTCGCCATTAGGATCTTCCTCTTCTGGCTCTTTGCAACCAATGAAAGCGAATATACAAGATACTAATAATAAGAACATAATAAATTTCTTGAAATTCATAGTTTATTTTCCTCCATCTTTGTTTATCAAATTTAGCGATTTGATTATTCTTATTATAAATGTTTGAAATAGAAAAGTCAATGTTTTTTTAATGTAAGCGCTTGAAAATATTGAAAATATCACATTTTCGCTTGTTTTTATCGTTTAAAGCGCTTACATCATGTGCTTTTTTTTAATGAAAAAGGGATATTATTAAAATATCCCTTTTTATTATCTGACTGTTATTAAATTTGCATATGCTTTATTCCCATTATCAGTAAAGATTTGCGATAAAGTCTCTTCATTCCCAGAACTAGTATAGATAATAGTTAATGATGAACAGTTTGCTAAAATATTTTTACCTATTGTAACTGCTGTTGAAGGAATAAATATTTCTACAAGAGCACTACAATTTTTGAATGCATCTTGACCAATCTCCACTACTTCTGCAGGAAGGTTTATCTCTGTCAAACTAGTACAACTACTAAATGCTAAATTCCCTATCTTCTTTAATTTTGCTGGTAGATCAATTTCAGTTAATGCAGTACATCCAAAGAAAGCATTATCGATTATTTGTTCCAATTCTTCTGGGAAAACAATGTTTGTTAATGCAACACAATCTTTAAATGCTGCTGAATGGATGATTCTCACTGTGCTTGGAATAACAATTTCTTCCAGCGAGCCACATCCTGCAAAGGCATTATTATTAATCTCTGTTACTTCGCCTTGGAAAATCACTTCTTTTAGCGAACTACAATTTTCAAATAGTGAATCAACAATAATCTCTATTACTTCAGGAATAACAATGCTTTCTAAACTATTGCAGCCAGCAAATGCTGATGTTCCTATTTCTTCTATACCATTAGGAATAACAATATTCTTCAAGTTTTCACAGCCAAAGAATGCTTTAGATCCAATCTTTTTCACTTCCGTATCAATTGTAAAATCCTCTAAGAATGTACATCCTTCAAATGCTGATTGACCAATTTCTACAATTGTTCCTAAAAATTCTACACTAGCTAAGTTCGTACAATTTTGGAAGGCAAAATTTGATACCATATTTACTTTTGCTGGTACTATGATCTTTGTTAAACCACTACAACCACTAAATGTTCCCATACCGATTTTTTCTAATCCTGTAGGTAAAATTACTTCTGTAATTTTAGAGTGAGATGAGAAAACATAGTTTCCTATCTCAGTAACTTTCGCATTAATTGTTACTTTTCCTGCAATAGAATATGGTGCAAAAACAATGGAAACATCTTCTCCTTTGTCAAGATAAACAATGTTATCTTCCTCATAAAATCCTTCTTTATTATTATTAACAGAAATTTCTGCTAAATTAACACAATTCTTAAATGCAGATCCATCGATACTTTGGACATTGCTACCAATAGATACTTTTGTTAATGCTAAACAATCAGAGAACATGTTATTAGAAATAATTAAAACATTATCAGGAATAACAATTTCTGTAATTGCCGTGTTGGCGAAAACATAAGCACCAAAAGAAACGTTTGTACTTGTAGACCCTTCAATAGTTATCTTGTTCAATTTAGTACATCTTTGGAAACTATTTGCTCCTACTGTAGTAATAGTAGAAGAAATAACCACCTCTTCTAATGAAGTACAGCCAAAGAAACTATAATCTCTTAATGTTTTTAGTGAAGCAGGAAAAACAAGTTTTTCATATCCTTCTGTTCCTATTAATCGATAGCAATTAGCAAACGAACTAGCACCTACGCTTGTTAATGCATTAGAAAATTTAATTGTCTCTAAAGCATAGCAATTAAAGAATGTTCGATTTTTAACTGATGTCACTGAATTTGGAATATTGATATTTTTTAATTTTGCACATTCTTCAAATAAACTATTTGATAATATGGATAAACTTTCTGAAAGTTTGATAGATGTTAATGAACTACAGCCAAAGAAACTTCTATCGCCCAAAATTGTTATCGTATTTGGTAAGTCCATTGTTTCAATCTTTGTACATCCTTCAAATACATTTTCACCAATTGTTACAACATTTCGAGGAATCTCTAAATTTACTAAAGCGTTACATCCATTGAATGCGGAATCTCCAATAATCTTTAAATTGCTTGGTAGTGTAACGTTTGATAATCTTGTACAATTTTTAAAAGTAGATTCTGATAAATTAGTAATTCCATTACCAATTACAACTGTTTTTAGATACTTACAGCCTTGAAAAATCCCATTTTGCATTTTTGTAACTGTATCTGGAATAACAACACTTTCTAATGCTCCAGAGCAGTTTCCAAATGCTAATGATTTAATCGTTGTTACAGATTTTGGAATTGTTATCTCCTTTAAAGAGGAACAACCATATAATAAGGTATATTCAATAACTGTTAAATCTTTAGGAAGATTAATTTCAGTTAATGATGTACATCCCATAAAAGCACTTGCTCCAATTGTCTTTACAGAATCTGGAATAACAACACCAGTAATTCTTGTACATGAAGCAAACTTGCGTGATCCTATCTCTGTAAGAGTTTCTGGCAAGAAAATTCTTCCAGAAATTCCTTTTGGAACAAATACGATTTCAGAAATGTCTTTATCATATAGTATTCCATCCCCACGATAATTACCGAATGTAGGATTATTCTCATCAACAATAATTAAACGTAGTGCATCACATTTACTAAAAGCAGTTAAATCAATCTCTTTAACCCCTGAACCAATTTTTATGGTGTCCAAAGCAACGTTGCTAGCAAAGACATAACTACCTATTTTAGTTATCTTATTTGGAATGGTGATTTCACGTAAAGCTTTACATTCGTAAAAAGCTTTGTCACCAATTTTTTTAATATTATTATGAAGTGTTACGCTTCTTAGATATTCACATCCTAAGAATTGTGAGTCTTTTATCTCTGTGACTGTTGTTGGTACGACAATTTCTTTTATTGATAAAGGCGTGAACAATATCTCTGTAACGCTTTTATTATATAAAACACCATCGATACTCTTATATGCTGTGTTACTTTCAGAAACAGTGATTCTCTCCAATTTAATCAAACCAGCAAAAGTAGTATCTGTAATTGTACGAACACCTGTTCCTATAACCACATCAACAACATTACTACAACCAGCGAATGGCGTTTCGCCAAATTCTTCAACACTATCACTAAAGTTTAATGTGACAAATCCTTTACAGTTTTTAAATGCATTGTCACCGATATATCGCAATTGACTTTCAGTTTCTGGATTACCGCCGTTGAAATCTAGATTAGCAAGTTTAACACATCCATAAAAAGCAGAAGCTTCGATTCGCTCAACCATTGCCGGTAAAGATAAAGTAACTAAGTTCTTACAACCATAAAAAGCATATGTCCCTACAACTGTAACTTCACCACTAATGATAATATCTGTTAGACTCGAACAATTATAAAACAATTCTCTTGGAAAAGTAGTAATACCAGTTCCAATTACGATTTTCTTTAAATTGCTTGCGTTTCTAAAAGCTTTATCACCTAAAAAAGTAACACTATTAGGAATTACAACATCAACAATATCTTTGTTTTTCATAAACGCAGATTCTGCAATAGATATTACTTCATATTTAATGCCATCAGGATTCGTATATGTTTCTGGGATAATTATGGCTCCTCTAGCACCTACGTAATCAACGATTTCGCAAGTATTATCGGAATTTAAATGGTATTGGAAGCCTAATGCATCTTCTATGGTTTCCTTTTTCTTACAACCTGCAAATAAAAGCAAGGCAAAAAATAATACCATTGCTATAAATATTCTTTTTTTCATTTTATATTCCTCCTTAAGTATTGGCATCTCTCTAGTAGTGATTATTATACCACGAAAAAGCGTAAATATCAACTTGTTTTTCTTTTTATTCATTATATTTTTGTAAAATAAAGCCCTATTTTCAATAAAAACTATTTAAAATAAGGCTTTTTGTTATTTATTTCCTAGCAGTTCCTGCTGTTCCCCAAATAGCAGCATAGTCTTGGTAAACTTGTTGGATAATTGGCCAAGAAGCATCCCCTGTTTCAAGATAAATTGTATGGAACAGCTCATCACTATAGTAAACTCCCATTGCTTCTTTGAATTCAGCTTTGATATCCATCATTTGAGCAAACGAGAAATAGTACATCAAGTAATTTGTTGGAACTTCAACATAGAAATAATAAATTTCTTCAAAGTCATCTAAGCTTACTGTGTCACCACTTGTCCATGTATATCTTCCACTAGTAACATCATCCATTGTAAGTCCATATCCTTCAATGATTTCTTCTACTCCCCAGTTCTCATAGTTAACACCAATGTCAATTCTACAAGCACTTAAAGAACTAATTGGATCTAATAAGAACATTTGTTGCATAGCATAGTTATCGATGATATATTTTGGACAATAATTTTCAACATATACTGCCCACGCTTCAGAATAACCCGTATAGCTGATAACTTTACGAACATTATGAGCATCCGTATTTTTAAAATAAATGTTTTGATACATATGTCCAGGCCATGCTTCATGGGTAATTGTTGTAAACATATAGTCATTCACTTCACTGAAATCTGGTGGGTTAATATAAAAGACCTCGGAAGTATTCGCATCAATTGGAGACGTTAAATAAAATGCAGGTGATGAATTTTCTTGCAATGCTGGCGCTACTTCTTTCACAACAATATCTTCACCAAATACCAATTCTACTGGTAAATCTGGAAAATCAACTTTTGACGCTTCTTGCAAGTATGGAATTACGCCATTAAGTGATGGATAATATTCAATATTCTCTTTTTCATCATAAATAATCAGCTTTGCATCTTCCATTAGATTGCCATCATATTCAGAATAATATGCTCCATAAGCTTCTGCTTCTGCGATTTTAGTTTCAATATAGGTAATCAATTCTGGAATAGTCATATCAGAACCACATTTTCTTTGGAACATAATTTCATAATACTTTTTGCCTATTTCCGTATCAGATAATGATCCTTTTAATTCATCATTGTTTGCTGCTTTTAGTTGTAGTAAATTGTTTTTTAACCACACATAAGCACCCACAAAATTTTCATTTACATATTGAGCATTTCGCGTTTTGTATTCTTCAACTTCTGCTGTTGTTAGAAAATCATAAGAACCAATCCGATCATTAAAGACAGTAATTAAATAATTTTCACCCTCAGCTTCTATAAAGGCATCACATTGATCAATAACCAAATCTATAACAAAATCTGTCATAGGATTCCCTTTTCCTGCTGTTATTTTTGACATTTCGAACATGAAGAGTGCTTCAAAATCTGCTTGAGTTGTAATTAGATATTGGAAATAGTTTTCTATGTCTCGTTTGTTATCAAATCGATATTCCGCTATGATAGATGGTAATTGTGCCTGATATCCAAGGTAACTTCCTAATTGAGTTCCATAATAGAAATAGATATTTTCTTCTTCATCAAATTCGAAATACTTTAAATTACGATTGATATAATCTAATATAACATCATAAGCTAATTTTTGACTGCTCGATAAATCATCGCGATTGAAAGCCAACAGCTTTCCCTTCTCGATAATTAATTCATCATAATAATCAATCTCAGCTTCAGGACTCATGTCATATTCTGTTGTTGCTATAACAGGAGCGTTCGCTAAATCTGTACCGTATTTTATATCGAATGCTTCTATATCATAGATTAAATAGTTGATGTTAAACGGAGAATCTCCTAAATAATACAAGAACATTTCATCAAGAAACGCATTAAAGGCTAAATCATCCACTTCTCCAACTGGTTTTTGGTACTCATGAACAACCGGTATATAATCAACTTCTGATTTTTTTGTTATAGTTAGAACTACTTCACCATCTAAATTAGTAGTTAAAATGTTCTTTAAAACTAATTCATGACCCTTTGCTAATTCACTTAAAGTGATAAATACCTTTTGACTGAACGTGTCATCTTCCTCTTTTGGAACTAAAATTTTAACAACATTTATTCCATCGGTAATTTCAAATAAAACATTCTTATCATCATCAAAAATAGTTGGTTTGCTGTGAACCTTAAGGGTTGTAAAATCAATATACTTATAAAGATTATCATTAATTTGATTTTGTGATAAATCAGTCATTTCAGCATGATTAGCTTGATCTTGTTGATCTGTTGTTAGAATACCACTAACACTCTTAATACCTGCTCTATCACCAATAGTAGTTTTAACTCCGCTAATGATAACTTCTTTTCCTTCTCCTAGAATTGCATCGTTTGATGTCATTATAGATGCAGTTGCTGATACCGCCGTGGTTGCCATATTGGCATCATAAATGTATAATGTGCTTCCTAGATAATAAGTAGTGTATGTCTTAACAACCACCATTTCTCCATCAGCAATCGAATTCAATTGTGTCAAAGTCGAAAATTTATCATTTGGTACATTCACAGTAAAGCTACTACTGATCCCTCCATAGTTGATTGTGATTGTGTGTTCACCTTTTATGTATAAACTAATATAATCAGTACCGCTCAACATACGTAAAGTGATTGGCGTTGATTTAATTTCACCTGTTGAATATATCATATCAACAAGAATATTTTTATAATTGAAAGTTGCTTCGCTATAAGCAGCTTGAACACTTGCTTCATTGACTTGCATCGATTTTAAAACCGATGTCGGTACATTAATATAAAAAGTTGCAACTGCTCCGCTATATTCCACACCAACAATTTGTTCTCCTGGTGTTCTTAGTTTCAATAGATCTTCTTCTGACAGCATTTCTTCAGTCAAATTGATTAACTCTTCAACTCCATCAGAATAAACTGCTTTCACAATAATATCTTGCAAATTAAAAATATCCTTTTTTTGTGCTTCAGTAACACTATTATTATCTACCGAAATTCCGATTACTGATGGTTCTGGAATTACAAATGTAGTCGTAATTTCTAACCCTTCATAAGAAAAAGTTAAATCATAACTTCCTGGACTTGTTAGTTTACTAATATCACCATTTACAATCATATCTGCAGTAACATTAATTTGTTCATTCGTTCCATTTTTCAAATTTAGTGTTAATTTCAATTCCCCAATTTCTACTTTTCCATCTTCAACAGCAGCAGTTATTACCTCATCAGTAACACTAATTGATTCAAATTTAGAACCACACGCTGATAATGAAAAAGCAAACGTCAATAATAGTACTAATGCAAAAAACTTTATACTCCTTTTCATTTCCATTTCTCCTTCAATTTATATTGGTGTTAGAATATTTTATCTTTTTTTCCTTTTTTTTACAATATGAAAACGCTTTGTTTCTAATAAAAAAAACGAAATATAACAAATTAAACGCTTTCATATATATATCAGTCTAAATTATATCAAACTTTTATTAAGAAAGCAATTCGAAAAACTTGATTTTATTTTGAAGCAAGAGTATAATATTCACAATTGATATCATGGGAGGGCGCATTATGAATATAGTATTATCAGGAATCAAACCAACAGGAATACCAACCTTAGGCAACTATTTAGGAGCCTTGAAAAATTTCGTAAAGCTACAAAACTCGATGACTGATTATGAATTTTTTGTGTTTGTAGCGGATTTGCATGCCATTACAACGCCACAAGATCCCAAAACACTAAAACAAAACATCAAGAATGTTGCTGCATTATATTTAGCTTGCGGTTTGAATCCAGATCGATTGGTTCTATTCATTCAATCTGAAGTAGATGCCCATATTAAGTTAGGTTATACGATGCAATCTGTTTGTTATATGGGGGAATTAGAACGAATGACACAATATAAAGATAAGGCAGCGAAACAAACGCAAGGGATTACTTCTGCTTTATTCACTTATCCTGCATTAATGGCCGCAGATATTCTTTTATATGATGCGAAATATGTTCCCGTTGGTGATGATCAAAAACAACATTTAGTACTGACTCGTGATTTAGCAATCCGCTTCAATAATCGATATGGTGAAACTTTTGTCGTTCCAGAACCTTTGATTCCAAAGAAAGGTGCACGAATCATGGACTTACAAGATCCAAGTAAGAAAATGGATAAAAGCGCCGATAATGAAAAAGGATGTATTTTCCTTTTGGAACCCATCAGCAGTATAAAAAAGAAAATCAAAAGTGCTGTTACCGATTTAGAAACTTGTATTCGCTATGATAAAGAAAAGAAACCAGGCATTTCTAACCTAATGACCATTTATTCAACCATTACTGATTTATCTTTTGCTGAAATTGAAGCAAAATATGTTGGTAAAGGATATGGCGACTTCAAAAATGACTTAGCGGAAATAGTAGCTTGTGAAATTACTTCTGTTCAAGAAAATTTCAATCGAATTATTAATTCAAAGGAATTAGATGATATTCTTAATCTAGGTAGAGAACGAGCTAATCTATTAGCTAACAGAAAAATTGATAAAGTATTCAGAAAAATTGGTTTAGGAAGACAAATAAAATAAAAAAGAGGTTTGAACGTAGTGTACCCTAAATAATAGACAATTAGAAAAAAAGGGGTTAAGGGGGAATGTGTCCCCCTTAGTATATGAGAGCTTTTAAGAAATTTTCAAATTAACTAGTTGCTTAAAATGGTAGCTAGTTTTTTTATACAGCCATGTTATGTATTAAATAATTTTTGTACTCACTGGGTGACATCTTATTCAGATTCCATTGATATCTATAATTGTTATAGTAATCAATATAGTCATCAATTTCATCTTGAAGTTCTTTATAATATGCACACTCGTTTAAATACAATTCATCTTTCATATGCCCAAAGAAAGATTCTTGGGGAGCGTTATCCCAACAATTTCCTCTTCGTGACATAGATTGACCTATTCCAGATTCTCTTAATAGTTTTTGAAAAGCAAGTGATGTATAATGACACCCTTGATCAGAATGAATAAATGCATCTTTAGAAATTTTAATATTAGAATTATTAATTAACATTTCAACTGTATCTAGTACAAAACCTATATCTAAAGATTTTGAGAGTTGATGGGCAACTATTTCATTCGTAACACTATCCTTGATAGTTGATAAGTAAGCTTTCTCTTTTTTCTTGCCATAAAATAAATATGTAATATCTGTTAAGAACTTTTCTCCAGGATTCCCATCTTTAAATTTACGATCTAATGTGTTTTTATAGACATTATTTGTTTGTAATGCTTTTGCCATTCTTCTATAAGGGTTTGCCTTTCTAATTGGGCAAACAAGCCCAAATTTTGCCATTAAACGTCTTATTTTCTTTAAGTTCATAATTAATCCATTTTGCTTTTCTAGTGTCATTTTGATTAATTTAGCCCCCTTGTGGCGTTTTTTAAAATTATATGCATCTAAAATCAATTTAAAGTCTTTGGAATCTTTTTGTTCTTTTTTAGATTTTTTATTTGAGTATTCTAAAAAATTATAATATCCAGCTCTAGATACTTGTGCGTAATCACACATGTATCGAATATTTAATTTTGCCTTTCTTTTAGATGACATTTTATAAATTATTTTGTATTTTTCTTGGGCTTTTATTTTTGCCATTTCACCTCCCTTTCCAGCCTTCGCAGTTGGGATAGGAATTCCACTTGTTGTTTTAAATATTCATTTTGATCTTTAAGACGATTAATCTGTTCTTCAGCTGTTAAGTCACGTTTAATAGGTCTTCCTGAATTAACTTTCCTTGTATCTTTGATACCATCAACTCTTAATTCTTGCATTCTCCATCTTGAAGAACAGTTTGCAATTCGCTTTTGACCGAGAATAGAAATAGGTAATCCATATTTTTCAAAAATGAAAGTAGGAAATTGATTTGTTTTATATTCCCTTAGAAATATTTCTTTAAATTCATCAGTATATGTTATAGCTTTCTCGCTCACAATTTTAACGTAAGGATTTACTTTAAGTATTTCAATTTGTTCTTTAGTAAAATAATATTTTCCCATAATTTAATTCTCCTATTCTTATGATTATACACTATAATAAAAACCCTGCAATATGGTGTAGTCACTTTTTTTATAAGTGTCCATATTACAGGGTATATTTTAATAAGACCTGCTTGTTTTTTTATTAATTATTGAATTCTTGATAAATTGCACTTAATAAAGTTCCCGTTAAATCATGTCCATAATCCCAATACATCACTCCTGCTAAACCTTCTCGCTCTGCATATTGACATTTCAAGCGTACCGATTGTTGGTTGTCATAAGAAGCATAAGTGGTTCCATCATACCAATAATACGAACTCGTATTGGAATCAAAATATTCATACTGTTGATTACCATTAAAATAATTGGATAAGAATGATGCATAACCAATGGAACGTGGGCTTGACATTGATAATCCAAAAGGATTTGCTGGGCTGCCACTGACTGTTCCCATTCTAACATAGAACTGAATACCAAAAGTTATTTTACTTCTTGGGAAACCTTGATTAGCATATTTATTGACTGCATAATCTACGGAATACGTTACTCC
>JAEZSA010000192.1 GCA_023422115.1 Bacillota bacterium
TAGTTACAGCTAATGATTGTGTTCCACAATTACCAGCAAGTCCAAGAATCATTGGTTGAAAGATGACTAGAATCGTCATACTATCAATTGTAAACAAATACTCAAATTGAGAAATGATAATTGTAACAAAAATATCAAGGATCAATAAAATACTTAACCATGGCAATCGTTTCTTAATCGATTTAAATACGGATTCATTCGTTTCTTCTTCTTCGGTTAAACCGGCAAATTTTGCATAGTCTTCTTCAGCAACATCAATTAAAGCATCTGTAGCATCATCCATGGTGATGATACCTTTTAAAATGCCGTTTTCCAGAATAGGAAGTTCATAAACGTCATAATCTTTAATGATTTTTAGGGATTCTTCAATATCTTGATCAACATTGGCCCATTGAAAATTGGTATTCATAATGTTATCAATATTACATGGAGATTTCGTAACAATCAATTTTTTTAGATTAATAGTACCCAGTAGAGATCCATTGTTATCTATCACAAATGAAGTATTGATTGTTTCTACTTCAGGTGCTTGCTGAACAACGATTCTCATGGCCGCTTTTACATCAATACCAGATAAAAATGAGATATAGTGGGTATTCATGATAGCTCCAGCAGTATCTTCTTTGTATTTTGCTAGTACAGATAGTTCCTCTTGAGTTTCTTTCTCCAACAATTCATATATTGCTTTTGATGTTGATTGTGACATTTCTCCTAAAGTGTCAGCAGCATCATCAGGCTCCATCTCTTCGATAATATCAGCAATTTTTTCTCGATTTAATTCTTGCAAGTATGTGGAAGAATCATCCAAATAAGAAAAGACATCTGCTAATTTTTCATCACTAAAAATAGTATAGATCTTTTTTCGCTTGTCTTCATCTAATAAGGGGAATACCCTAGCAATATCATAAGGATGTATTTTCGATAAATTGGTCCTTAAGGTGTTTACATCTTTTGTCTTTTCTAATTGATTTATAATATAGGTTCTTTTCATAAACTCACCTATCGATATAGCCCAAGTAGCAACATGGCTAGATTAAAATAAATCGTAACGGAGATTAAATCGTTCAAAGTTGTAATAAAAGGACCAGAAGCAGCTGCAGGATCGATTTTTAGTTTTTCAAAGATAATGGGAATGGTTGTTCCAAACAATCCAGAAAGGACTAAAGAAATAAAAATCGAAAGGCTTACAATCAAACTGATGATTGTGTTGTCTGCTATTTGATTGTTATTGACTAATAAAAAGAGATAACTTACAACAAAGGCTAAGATTCCTAATAGAAAGCTATTGATTAATGATATTTTAAATTCTTTGGAAAAATATTTGCGTATTTTTGTTGATGAATTCAATTCTTTTCGTCCTAAACTTCTAATAGTAACAGCTAGTGATTGTGTCCCAAGGTTACCGGCCATATCGAGAATAAGGGTTTGAAAAAGAACTAAAACAGTAACTTGCTTAATTAGGTTCTCATAGATTCCAATAACATTGGCTACCAAAGAACTTAAGACTAATAGGATAATTAACCATGGAATTCTTGTAGCAAGGGTTTTAAAAAGAGTTGTTTTTCCTTCTTTTGCTTCACCAATATTTGCTAGTTTTTCCAAATCTTCATCAGCTTCTTCTTGAATGACATCCAAAGCATCATCCATGGTAATAATTCCAACTAAGGTTTGGTTTTCTAATACGGGAAGAGCATAAGCATCATAATTACTGATTTTACTAGAAGCTTCCACAATTGAATCATTTGTATTTACAAAACTAAAGTTCTCGTTCATAATTTCAGATATTTTTTTAGGAGTCCTAGCAATGATTAACTTCTTCAAATCGAGAATACCAACCAATTTTTTATCACGTGAAACAAATAAAGGATCGATTATTTCAGCTTCATCGGCTTCAGTAATCAAATATTTCATTGCTTCCTTCACATCCCAATCAGCATTTACTTCGAGATAATTGGTAGTCATGATAGAACCAGCAGTATCTTCTTCATAAGTTCGTAAATAATTTAAAGCCTTTTTATCTTCAAATTCTAGGTTTTCTAAATAGGATGAAGCATCCTCTTCTAATTCGTTGATAATATCAACCGCATCATCGGTTTCCATTTCGCTTAAAATAGAAGAACCTTGATTAATGTCCAATTCTTTTAGGAAAATTACCGCGTCAACTTCATCTAAATACTCGAAAATATCAGCTAAATCTTCATAGGATAAAGCATGATAAATCTTTTTTCTCTCTTCAACAGAGAAATCTAAGAAAGCTTTTGCAATATCATAGGGATGGTATTGCTTTAAAGATTGCGAGAGATTAAATACACTGCTTTCGTGTTTTACTAAATCTAAAATTTGCTCATAATTTTTTAGTTCTTGCATCTTTAATCACCATCCTTTACCTTTATTTATTATAAAACAAATGATTACTTTTGTAAATTGAAAAGTAGTAAATAAAGATTAACAAACAAGAAAAAACGTGATATAATTGTCATGGTAAATTTATTGAGAATGTTGTGTATAGGATATTGGAGATGTGTTAGAACGTGACAAAAAGTAAGGCGAATTTATTATTATTCGTTGTAGCAATATTTTGGGGATTAGGAACTTGCATGATGAAATTAGCGACGAGTGCTAATCTGTTAACAGGATTATTAAATGGTATCAGGGGGTTCATTTTTGCTTTATTATCATTGATTTTTTTTGGAAAAAGAATAATAAGGATGACAAAAAGAGAGTTTAAATTAGCACTCATAGCAGGACTAATCAATACTTGTGGTTTTATCGTTCAAACAATAGGAATTACTAGTACAACCCCAGCAAAATGTGGATTTATTACAGGAACTTACATTGTGTTCATTCCTCTTTTTATATTTTTTATCTATCATCAAAAAATTAAAGTGAATCATTTGATTAGTGTTGTTGTAGCTTTGATTGGTATGGCAATTCTAACAGGAATATATAAAGAACAGGGTCAATTTAATCGTGGGGATTTACTATCTTTAATCAGTGCTATGTTTTATGCATTATCCATTGCTTATCTAGGTAATACAGCCAAAGACATCGATTTTAGTATTGTTGCTTTTATGTTAGGAATTACATTAATGGTTGGGGGAACCTGTTGGTGGCTCATTTTTGAAAAGACTTCTTTTGGTTCAATTGTTATGAAAGACGCTATTATTTCTATCCTATATTTAAGTGTTGTGACTTCTTTCATTTGCCAATCGATTCAAATATTTGCTCTGAAACATACAAAAACAGTTCTTGCAGGATTAATTCTTATGTTAGAAGGTTTCTTTGCTTTGGTGTTTTCTATTTTACTTGGATATGATGTACTATCTAATGACTTAATTATTGGAGGTACAATTATGACAATTGCTTTCGTCCTGGCAGAAATATCATTTAAACAAAAGAAAAAGAATGTTACCTATGAGGAAATTACTGTAACATAAAAAGAAAAGTTTTATCAAGGCATAAAAAAATGTTAAAATAAAGCAACGTAATCAATGAGGGATAACTATGAATGGAAATGTAAAAATAAAAAAAATATTAATATTCACCTTACTATTTGTTATTTTTTATAGCAATGGCTGTGGTGAATCACAAGCAAAATTCACGAGTAACACGATTATTTTTTCCGATGAGGTAGTAAAAGCAATCCCAGTTACGAATGAAAATGCAAAGTTTATTATTGAAAATCAAGAGATTATTGAGATTGTTGATGGACAAATATATCCCCTAGAAGCAGGGAAAACAAAGGTAACAATTGAGAACACGACAGAGACTCTAGAAGTAATTGTCTTACCTAAAGTATCCTTTTCCACTACTTTATATGAAACAGAAGTTGTTGAATTAGACATTGAAAATTATTATGGCGATATTCATGATTTTGAATTTGTTGTTGAGGATAGTAATATTATTACAATTGATGATATCACTTTGATAGCATTAAAACCAGGAACAACTAATGTAACAATCACATTAAAAGAAGATCAAGAAGTATCGTTAACAATAAGCATCGAGGTTGGTGTGAAAAAACCTATCATTGTATTATCAGCCAATGAAGTTTTGGTTGACGATGTCTTTCAAGTAAGCATAGAAAATTATAATGAAGAATTTGATTATACTTCAAGCGATGAATCAATCTTAGAAATAATCGGGTCTGCTGTATTTGCTTTGAAAGTAGGAACGGCAACCATCACAGCAACATCGAGAAGCAATAATGATATAGTGGGAACTATTGATATTGTTGTCAAGGGACAATATCCAATTTTAAGAGCAAAAGCCATTGATTATAAAGTTGGTCAAACATTTACAATTGATATTACCAATTATCAGGATTACCATTCATTTGAATGGATGATAAGCGATGACAAAATAATATCAATAGATAAGGATTATCAAATAACTGCATTAGCACCCGGTAATGTTAAGATTACGGTTGTAAATAAAGAGGATCCGGATCTAAGTGCAACAATTGACTTAATTATTTATCCAGTAAAACCGATTCTTCAAATTGCAAACACGACAATTCAAGTAGGCCAAAAAGTTAAGTTGGAGATTTTAAATTACACGAACAAAGAGGACTTTATCTGGGAAATAGAGGATACTAGTATTATACAGATGGAAAATTATCTGGTAGAAGCGCTACGTATAGGATCTACTTTAGTAACAATAACTTCAAAACTAGATACTAATTTAACAGATAGTATCATGGTAACTGTGATTCCTATTCTTCCTAATTTGAGTGCTACGTACGAAAATATGCGCGTTGGTGATATTGGTTATCTTTGGATAAACAATCTAGATCAAGTAGGAGCTTTAAAAGATGACTTCCTATTTATAGTAGATGACCCAACCATTATCCAACTTGAAAATGATAAAATGACAGCACTGAAAGAAGGGACTGCTATTATTACTGTAACCTTAAAAGAAAACAGTGTTGTTCGTGCCGAATATACAATCCATGTAACAAAAACTAGTACTAAGAAAACTGAAAACGGAGAAATTGGGGAAGGACCATTATTATTATTCACTCAAGAAGAGGGAGCAAAACTTCATGCTGGAGTGATGTCTCATGTATATGTAGATCAAGCATTAGTAGCAGGTAATTATCGTTGGGTAACATCGGATAGTACGATTGCTACTGTGAATGATCAAGGTAGAGTAATTGCAATAGCTGAAGGTAAAGTAATGATCACCGCTGTTTTGAAAGAAAACAAAGAAATAAAAGGGACTATTATATTAACAATATATGGAGAACCTAATGTTGACTATGTCAGTCGTTTAATCGCAATAGCAACAGAAGAATTGGGGTATGTTGAAGGACCTAATAACGATACGAAATATGGTGCGTGGTATAATTTAAACTATGAAGCATGGTGTGCTATGTTTGTATCGTGGTGTTGTTATGAAGCAGGTATTTCAACAAAAATAGTTCCCCGATATTGTGGGTGTACAGCAGGTATGGCTTGGTTTGTAAATGAAGGCCGATTTGGAGCTCGTGGTGAATATACACCAAAACCTGGTGATATTGCATTTTATCGCGATGCAGATCAATCAACTGGTTCGACACATACAGGAATTGTTATTGCTGTAGATGATAACCGCGTTTATACTATTGAAGGAAATACCTCAAACATGGTTGCAAAAAGAAGTTACCTATTAACCAATACTTATATTGTTGGTTATGGTATTCCAAATTATCCAAGTTTTGATGGACAAAGTGGCAGTGGTGATACAGGAGGATCAACTCCTGGAGAGGGTCATTCCACCAATTAAAATTTTTTAAATGACAAGTTTCCAAAGAAATAACTTTCTTTGGAAACCTTTTTATTTTTGTTTTTTTGTGATATAATACTAGAAAATAGGAGGAAAAATATGAACCATAAATTATTAAAAAAATTTGCTGATTTAGCAGTAAAAGTAGGTGTAAATGTTCAAAAAGAACAGATTTTAGTTGTAAATTCGCCAGTGGAATGTACAGAACTAACAAGATTAATTGTTGAGAGTGGATATGAAGCAGGTGCTAGTTTTGTCATGGTACGCTATACGGATGACATTGTTAATAAAACAATGTTTACTTATGCACCAATGGAAGTCTTAACAGATGTTCCTCAATATATGATTGAACAATATAAGTTCATTGTTGATAATAAAGCAGCAGTTATCTCAATTAGTGCTCCAACCCCAGGGTTGATGAAAGATATCGACCCATCTAAATTGCAAGCCTCAGCAAAAGCTTCCAATGAAAAAGTTGGCTTTTATCGTAAGCACATGATGAGTAATGGTGCTCAATGGCTTGTAATAGCAGCTCCTACATTGGCTTGGGCAACAAAAGTATTTCCAAATGAAAATCCTGATACAGTCGTTGACAAATTGTGGGAAGCTATTTTATCTGCTTCGCGAGTAACAGAAGAGAATGATCCAGTTCAAGAATGGAATCAACACATAGAAAAATTAGCAAAACATAACAAGATGCTAAATGATTTTAATTTTAAAACATTACTATTTAAGAGTGCAACAGGAACTGATTTAACAATCGAATTAGTAGAAGACCACATTTGGGGAGGCGGTGGTGAAACCGCAAAGACAGGTGTTTACTTTGCCCCTAATATTCCAACAGAAGAAACATTTACAATGCCTCATAGTCATAAAGTAAATGGAAAAGTTGTTGCAACAATGCCGCTTAATTATCAAGGGAAGTTGATAGAAGAATTTTATTTAGTATTCAAAGATGGCAAAGTAGTAGATTATGATGCGAAGAAAGAAAAAGAAGCCTTAAAAAGTCTTCTTGAATTAGATGAAGGTAGTTCACGCTTAGGAGAAGTTGCCTTGATTTCTTATGATTCTCCAATATCCAATACTGGAATACTATTTTATAACACTTTATTTGATGAGAATGCTTCTTGCCACTTAGCACTAGGTAATGCTTATACGATGAATATGAAAAATGCCAATGACTTATCAGAAGAGGAATTACTTGCAAGAGGATATAATAAATCTCTCACTCATGTTGACTTTATGTTTGGTAGTAAAGATATGGATATTGTTGGAATTAAACAAGATGGTAGTAAGATTCAAATATTTAAGGATGGAAACTTTGTTTTCTAAATAAAACCAATGAAAAAGAGCATTTATTTATTACTTATACTATTTTTTGCTTTTTTCATTGTTGGTTGTGAAAAAGATATGCCAGAAGATCCGAATGGAAATTTGGATATACCAGAAGAAAATCCTGTAGAGGAACCGGAAACACCCATAGAAGAACCAGAAACACCCATAGAGGAACCGGAAACACCCATTGAAGATCCAGAAAACCCCATAGAAAATCCAAAAGAAAAAGATCCATCAGAAATGACGGATGAAGAATTTGAAGAATATCTTCAACAATTAGAAAACAAAGAAAAAGAATTAATAGAACAAATAATAGTAGTTTTCAATGAGACAATTCCAAGTGAAACGAGCATTGACATCCAACTACCTAATAGAATTGGAGATAATAATATCATCATTATTTGGAATTCTAGTAATCCAACAGCGATTACTGGAACAGGTGTTATTGCTCGCAAAACTTATGATCAAATTGTAACTTTATCAGCAACATTACGAGGGAGTTATATTACTATGACTTATTCAAAAGAAATCATGATTAATAAAATAGTTTTACATTCGTTGGATAAAGATAAATTGACTTTTGCATATTTATATTCGGATACATTTTCTTCCTTTTTAGAAGGCGATTTAGCAAAAATTGATGTTATAAACATGTGCTTTGCTGGAATTACATCGGGTAAGATTAATGTGAATTCAGTTCAGAAAATAAATGAAATCATGGCTGCTAGAACTGCTGGTGTTAGAGTAGTTTTATCTATTGGTGGTTGGGGAGTTGATGGCTTTAGTGATGCTGTTTTAACAGCGGAATCACGGAAAGTATTTATTGATTCAATTCTTGATGTAATTAAAGTTTATGAGTTTGACGGAATTGACTTGGATTGGGAATATCCAGCAGTAGGTGCTGCAGGAATTAAATATCGCCCTGAAGATAAAGTGAATTTCACATATTTCTGTCAGGAATTAAGAGCCGCTTTTGATGCATATAAACCTGATTTATTATTAACAGCTGCAGTTCCAGGAGGTTCTCCAAGTTTATATGAAGTTAAAAAACTAAATTCGTGCTTGAATTATTTACATCTAATGTCTTATGATTTGAGTAAATCAGGAATTACAAGCCATCATTCTGCGCTTCACCCATCATCAAATACAATTTCAAGTGCTTCACAAGCAGTGAACGCATATGCGAATGCAGGCTTTGAAAAATCGCGAATGACGATCGGATGCGCTTTTTATGGGTATAAAAGTACCGTATCGAATCCAGATGCAACAACGAATGGAATGAATGTAGCAAATACAACACCAAGAGGAACAATAAGTTATACGAATATTGTCAATACTCTATTATCAACAGGTAAATTTACCGAGTATTACGATGAACAAGCAATGGCTTATTGGTTATATGATGGCACGACATTTGTCTCCTATGAAAACGTAAAATCTATCAATCATAAATGTGATTATGCGAAGGTAGAAGGACTTGCTGGTGTCATGTTTTGGGATTATAACAATGATAAAACTGGAACACTATTACATGCGATCTATACAAATTTTTCTAGTGATGGGAGATAACGATGAAACTAAATAAACAAGTAATTATTGCTCACCGTGGAGCATCGGGGCTAGTAAAGCACGAAAACACAATAGAATCATTTGAAAAAGCATGGAAAATAGGTGCTGATTCATTTGAATGTGATGTAAGAAAAACAAAAGATGGTAAAATGATTGTTGTTCATGATGAAGATTATAAGGGTCAAAAAATATGTGAATTGAGTTATCATGATTTGTGTATCCTAACAACAAAAGATGGATTTATCATGCCAACACTAGAAGATACTATTTTATGGTGTAAAGATAAAATAATTATTGATATTGAATTAAAAGAAGAAGGTTATGAAGAAGAAGTTGTTACTTTGGTAAAAAAACATCTTGCTCACAGCGACTTTTTCATTCGCACCTTTAATGATAGTTCCTTAAAAATAATTAAACAAATTGATCGAAAAATTAAAACAATTTTATTATTGGGAGTTGAACATCCTAAATGGGGATTGTTTACCCGATTATCTGAACTATTTCCTCTTGTTCGCATTTTAAAAACAAAATGCGATATGGTCTCTCCACATTATCGATTGTTGAAACTAGGATATGTTTGGCGTTTGGGATTACTTAACAAACCAGTTCTAGTTTGGACAGTAGATGATATAGAGATGATGAAAAAATTATTGAATCAAAAACGCGTAGCAGGAATCGTTACTAATTTTCCTGATATGGGTTTAAAAGTATTAGCAGAAAATAAAAAAGTATAGTCAAGCTATACTCAGAGCGTTGACAAAGTCAACGCTCCTATTTTTTTGTTTTGATAGGATTGCTAAG
>JAEZSA010000048.1 GCA_023422115.1 Bacillota bacterium
AAATTAGATAGCCATTATTATCAATGGTAATCTTAATCGTTCCATTCCGATCGACCATTGGATCCTGTAAACTGCATTTATAGGAATCGCTATCTGTTAATTCACATATCTGGCTGTCTCCACCAACAACAGCATAAATCGATATATTACTATCGTATTGATAAATTCTATTAATCGCTTGATAAGTAGGGTGACCGTGTTTGTTTCCAAAGTAATTTCCATTGGTAATAATAACTGTTTCCGGATCAACCGCCTGAAGAAACTCCAAAGTGGTTCCTTCTTTTGTACCATGATGAACCGCTTTTAAAATGTCGATATTACCAACACTATTCATATAACTACTCTCTAGTGAACTATTCGAACCATTATCTGCATCTCCTGTTAATAGTGTTCTAATGCCATAAGCTTCTAGTACAAAGACAATACTACGAGTGTTCGGTTCTTTGGCTTCATAGTTGTTGGTATTTAAAAATTCGATGACTACTTCTGGCCCTAGTTCGATTTCTCGCTTACAAGAACCCATATTGTTATAAGAATCTAGCACAGTACAAGTAGAACATTCTTCTGCTAGATAAGAAGTAACATACTCTTGATATAAATTTGTTGTATGATCGCCATTGAATTGAATTAAATTACTGATTTCATATTGAGCAAAGATAAAAGGTAATCCTCCAATATGATCTGCATCTGGATGAGTTGCAATCAAATACTCTATCATTTTATCTTCGCTATATAAATCAAGCACTTCTTGAATCGCTTGATTGCTTGCTTTGATATCATCACCAGCATCGATTAAAACATCAATATTGTCATATTTAATATAAATTGATTCACCACAATCGCTTTGCCCATATTTCCCTAAATCAATAAAATAAATCTCGACGGGGATTACAGAATCTATTCCTCGTACCATTACTGATAATGGTATAGTGATATCACTACTAAAACCAGTAACCGCTGCCGTTAGCGTTACCATAGTAGCATCCTTTTGTTTGACTACTACTCCTTCTTTAGACAACGCTTGATGATTAGAAGAATAGGTAACAACACCTCCATAAATGGTGGTAAGTGGTAAAATAGTTGATTTTGAAAGCGAACTTGGTATATTGTCTGCTACCCACTTTTCAATATCTTTTTGATTGACAAAACGGGTGATAAGAACATTGTCTAAATCAACACGCATACTAGCATATGCTGTTTCAATTTCTATTTTCAAACGAACATCATTTGTAAAGCTTGATAAATCGTAATCAAATTCATATTTTTCACTGCCTAATGGATTACTTTTCGAAAGAATTTTCCAAGTGTCATTTTCCATGTAGTACACTATTAAATAGGTGTCTTTAGTATAAGTTGTTTTTTTATCTGCCTCAACAATCTCATAATCAAAATGAACATGGCTTGGTTTTGTTATAAAGCTCAATAATTCTAAACTTGCATTAACTCCATTTTCTGCTTTTAACCGACATGTTTGATAATCCTGCTCACTAATAGCTTCTGGATCAGGAATCACATCGGAATCATCTGCTAGAATAGCATGATGAAACGACCATTCTCCATTTTCCCAAACAGTACCATATGTGCCTGTTGCTGTATTATCAAAATTGGTTTCAATCGCATTTACTTCATGAAGCTGATCAGTTACTTGAAGGGGAAAAACAACGGTTTCTGTTTTATCCTCACAAGTTAAAGTTGCAGTTAATATGACTTCGCCTGCCACTCCTTTTTTTCCTGTGGATGTCATGATATTCTCATTGCTTGTCTGCCATGAGATGGTAACACTATTAAAATAATAATCTTCCTTTAATAAACCTATATCTGTGTTGGTTGCGCTTGGAACAAATAAACCATTCTTTATGAAGGCAATTTTATCCTCACTATTTGCTTCTTTGCTTTTAATAATAACATCAAATACAATGGTCTGATAGTTGACTTTAAAAAAATCGAAAAAGATATTGGCAATAGCATCACTTGAATCAATCGAAAGAGTTGCTGTTAACTTCACTAGTTTATCCTCTTCATCATAATTAGGATTACTTACTACTCCTAATTTAGTTAGCGTTGCTTCATCATTCGATTCCCAAAGAATGACCACATCATCATAACCAACAATCGTTTCGGGTAAAACAATATTTTGGCTTGTTTCAGAAGGAATGAGATTTGATAATTCTAATTTCACTTCTTCGATTTCAACCTGCTTTTGTTGTACCTCTGGATAATACTTTATCCCAAAATAAATAGTTACTAAAACAAGGATAACAAGTAAAATAACACTCAATAGTCCTTTCTTAGTATTGCTATTTTTTTTTGCGTTGTTTTTCTTTTTTACTCCACTCTTACTCTTTTTCTTACTCATGAAATCCTCCTAGATGTGAAATCTTTTTTTAAATTCATCTCTTATTTCTCGGTCGGCAAAAAATAGCATTGCTAGCAATATCACTAGTGAGAAGCATGCTGCAGCAAGCGATGGCCATAAGATCTTAACCAATTTAAAAATCCATAAGACAAAGGGAATGAGTCCAATAAATAAGGAACTCAATAAATAAATAATATAATCGCTATATCGAATTGATTTTGTTAGTAAAATAATTGCTATGGTAGCAGAAGAAGCTACTGATAGAAAGGGTACTACATAAGTATAAGACCACCCTGTAGAG
>JAEZSA010000051.1 GCA_023422115.1 Bacillota bacterium
GACTAGGAGAAGCGATATGCGTTTATTAATAATGGGAGCTCCAGGGGCTGGAAAAGGAACCCAAGCTGTCTTAATCAAAGAATATTTTGCGATACCACATATATCTACTGGTGATATGTTTCGAGAAGCAATCTCAAAACAAACCAAGATGGGAATGGAAGCAAAAAAATATATTGATAAAGGCGACTTAGTGCCCGATAATGTGACTATTGAATTGGTGAGAGAAAGACTTCTGAATGAAGACTGTAAAAATGGTTTTCTTTTAGATGGCTTTCCTCGAACAATAGCCCAAGCACAAGCTCTTGATGAAACATTAAAAAAACTAGAAATTAAGTTAAATGTTGTTTTAAATGTAGATACAGAAGATAAAACTTTAATTGATAGAATCGTAGGGCGTCGTAGTTGCTCTGTTTGTAAAGAAAGTTATCACATGACAAATAAGAAACCAAAAATTGAAGGAATCTGTGATGTTTGTGGTGGTAAATTGATTCAAAGAGTAGATGACACTGAAGAAACTTTCAAAAACAGATTACAGGTGTATCACGAGATAACAGAACCTGTTTTAAATTATTATCAAAAACAAGGTTTGGTTAAAAATATTAGTGGTTCTGGGGACATCAAAGAAATATTTGAGAGGGTTAAAGTCCTTCTTGGAGGCAATGAATGATTTTACTTAAAAGTAATCGAGAAATAGAGTTGATGAGAGAAGCAGGGAAAATTGTAGCTAGGGCTCATAAAACAGTCAAAGAAGCAATTGCTCCAGGGATATCGACTGATCAACTTGATAAGATTGCTGAAGAGGTAATTAGAAGCGCAGGCGCAACGCCATCCTTTAAGGGATATGGTGGATTTCCTGGATCTATTTGCACTTCAATCAACGACGTTGTTATTCATGGTATTCCTAGTAAAAAAACAAAACTTAAAAAAGGTGATATTATTGCCATAGATATTGGTGCCAATTATAAAGGCTATCATGGCGATAGTGCTATGACTCATGGTGTTGGCGAAATCAGCGAACCGAGAAAAAGACTCTTAAAGATCACAGAAGAATCTTTATACAAAGGTTTAGAATTAGCCAAACCCTTAAACCGTTTATCCGATATTTCTCATGCAATTGAAGAGTATGTTGTAAGCAATGGGTTTTCTGTTGTGAAGGACTTTACTGGACATGGTGTAGGCCGTGATTTGCATGAAGATCCAATGATACCAAATTATGGACCTGCTGGTCATGGTCCGGTATTGAGAATCGGAATGACCCTTGCTATTGAGCCAATGGTGAATTCTGGTCGTGCTAATGTTAAAATATTAGATGATGACTGGACAACAGTAACCGTTGATGGCAGTGATAGTGCTCATTTTGAACATACCATTGTTATAACAGAACAAGGATATGAGATATTAACGATTGAAGGAGGCTATGCCAATGTCAAAGAATGATGTGATAGAACTAAAAGGAACAGTTATGGAGTCGTTACCAAATTCAATTTTCAAAGTTAAATTGGATAATGGACATCAAATAATAGCCCACGTTTCTGGTAAAATCCGTATGAATTTCATATTCATTTTACCAGGTGATAGAGTAACTGTTGAATTATCACCGTATGACTTAACACGTGGACGTATCACTTATAGACACAAGTAAGTAATACAAGCAATTCAAACCCAGTTTCTTATGAAACTATTTAAGGAGGAATTTAAAATGAAGGTTAGACCATCAGTAAAACCAATATGTGATCAATGTAAAGTAATTAAACGTAACGGCAAAGTTATGGTTATTTGTAAAAATCCAAAACACAAACAAAAACAAGGATAATTAGGAGGTGCAAATATATGGCACGTATTTCTGGTGTTGATATTCCACGTGACAAGCGAGTTGTTATTTCGCTAACATACATTTATGGAATAGGAAAACCAACAGCAATTGAAATATTAAAAAAAGTAGGCGTTGACGAGAGTAGACGCGTTAAAGATTTGAGTGAAGAAGAACTAGCATCAATTAGACGTGAAGTAGCTGCTTTAAAAGTAGAAGGTGACTTACGTCGTGAGGTTGCTATGAATATTAAGAGATTGATGGAAATTGGATGCTACAGAGGAATCCGTCATCGTAAAGGATTACCAGTAAGAGGGCAAAACACAAGATGTAATGCACGTACTCGTAAAGGTAAAGTTAAGACCGTAGCAAATAAGAAGAAATAGGAGGAATTGAATAATGGCTCGAAAAATTCGTAAACGTAAAGTTAAAAAGAATATTCCTAATGGAGTGGCACATATTCATTCTACTTTTAACAACACAATTATTACAATAACCGATACTGTAGGAAATGCTATCGCTTGGAGTAGTGCTGGTGCACTAGGTTTTAAAGGTAGCAAAAAATCAACTCCTTTTGCAGCTTCACAAGCATCTGAGGCTTGTGCAAAAGCCGCTTTAGATAGTGGTATGATTAAAGTTGAAGTTTCAGTTAAGGGCCCAGGTCCAGGACGTGAGGCGGCTATTAGATCATTGCAAGTTGCTGGTCTTGAAATTACATCCATTAAAGATGTTACTCCAATTCCACACAATGGTTGTCGTCCTCCAAAACAACCTAGAGGATAGAGATATACTACTAAATAAAATAAGGAGGACCGAATGAGAAAATTCGAATTTATTAAACCTCAAACTACTGTTGAATCAAGTGATTCAGAAAATTACGGTAAATTCATAATTTCTCCATTAGAAAGGGGATATGGGATTACTTTGGGTAATGCACTTCGCCGTGTGTTGCTTTCATCTATGCCAGGGGTGGCGATTGTAGCTATGGATGTTGAAGGGGTTGCTCACGAATTCATGGCACTAAATGGTATTCTAGAAGACATAACTGAAATAATTCTAAATTTAAAGAATGTTATCATCTCGATTGATGAAGACAAATTATTTAAATCAATAGCCCAAGAAGCACAAGAACTTTATGAATTAAATATTGATGCTGAAGGAGAAAGAGTTATTACAGCAGGTGATTTGGTACATAGCAGTGAATTGAAAATTGTTAATCCAGATCAAGTAATTGCAACATTAGAAAAGGGTGGAAAATTCAAAGCTCGTTTCTATGCTAGAAGAGGAATCGGTTACGTTAGTGCTGAAGAAAACAAAGTTTTCTGTAAGGATAAAAACGGAAATCTTATTACAACAAGAATAGCAATCGATGCAATTTACACACCAGTCACAAAAGTAAAATATACCGCAGATAAAACAAGGGTTGATGAGGATGTTGATTTCGACAAGCTTACTATGGAAGTTTGGACAAACAAGTCAATAAAACCAACAGATGCAATTTCACTAGCTGCAAAATTCTTGCAAGAGCATTTTGAAGTTGTATCACATTTAAATGAAATCGTAATTCAAGAACAATACATGTATGAACGAGAAGAAAAAGTTTCGAATAAGAAATTTGAAAAGAAGATTGAAGAACTTGATTTATCTGTTCGTTCTTACAACTGCTTAAAACGCGCTGGTATTAATACCGTAGGTGATCTTACTCAAAAGAATGAAGAAGAAATGATGAGAGTAAGAAACTTAGGTCGTAAATCATTAAAAGAAGTTGTCCAAAAACTTCGTGAAATAGGTTTAGACTTACGTCGCACATATGATACAGATACTAGTTATCTAGACAACGAAGATATTGAAAAAGAAGATGATGATTCATCTGACGATGATATTTTCTAGTCAAAAAAAACCAAAGGGAGGACTAAAATAATGTCATTAGGTTATCGAAGATTAGGTCGTAATTCTGCTCAACGTAAAGCATTACTGCGAGATTTAGTTACTGATTTAATTATTAATGAACGTATTGAAACAACTCTTCAAAAGGCTAAAGAATTACAAAGAGTCGCAGATAAAATGGTAACTCTTGGTAAAAAAGGAACTTTAGCTGCTAGATGCCAAGCTGCTGAACTTGTTAGATTTGAAATGGCGAATGAAAAAGAATATGCTGTTCAAAAGCTATTTTCAGAAATTGCACCAAAATATCAAGACAGAAAAGGTGGCTATACAAGAGTATTAAAAACAGGACCTAGACGTGGTGATTCTGCGCCTATGGCTATCATAGAATTCGTATAAAATAAAGCAAGGCAATTGAAGATACAATTGCCTTTTTATTTGTTTTGTAAGTGGTTTGTCAGTTATTTTTTAGATAATCATCGACAGAAATGCCTTTTTAAGATATAATTAAAAAAGTTAAGATATGATAAACAGGATGCGAATGATTGTTTGGAGGGTACTATGTTATATTTAAAAAATATTATTAAAGATTATAAAATAGGAAATATATCAACAAGAGCGTTAAACAACATTACCATTCATTTTCGTAAACAAGAGTTTGTCTGTGTTCTAGGTCCAAGTGGCTGTGGAAAAACAACCTTATTGAATATTATTGGTGGACTAGATAAGAATACTAATGGTGATTTCTTCATTGAAAACCAAAACACGAAAACGTATAAAGACTCTGATTGGGATAGTTATCGCAATGATAAAGTAGGTTTTGTTTTTCAGAGTTTTAATTTAATACAACATCTTTCTATCTGGAAAAATGTTGAATTAGCATTAACACTATCAGGAATATCAAAAGCTAAAAGTAAAGAACGAGTTGCAGAAGTTTTAGAAAGAGTTGGATTAACCGATCAAAAAGATAAAAAGCCCAATCAACTAAGTGGAGGGCAAATGCAAAGAGTAGCAATTGCTCGTGCACTAGTTAACAATCCTGAAATTATTCTTGCGGATGAACCTACAGGAGCACTGGATTCTATTACTTCTGAGCAGATTTTAGACATTTTAAAAGAGATTTCTAGGGAACGATTGGTAGTGATGGTAACTCATAATGAAGAGTTTGCCAATCAATATGCAACACGAATCGTAAATTTAAAAGATGGCCATATTGTGAACGACAGCAATCCTTTTGAAAAAGAACTAAAGGAAGAAAAAGAAATTAAAAAAGCAAAAACCTCAATGCCCATTATGACAGCATTGTCATTATCTTTTTTGAATCTCAAAGCAAAAATTACAAGAACGCTATTAACAACCCTTGCAGGTTGTATTGGAATTGTTGCTATAGGGTTGGTATTATCGGTATCAAATGGAATGACTGCCTATATTGACGATGTTCAACGAGTAGCACTTGGGGACTATCCGATTAATGTTACTAGCTCAGTCATTACATCTCCGGAGGTGTCTATTTATAGTAAATTGAAAGAATTTCCTGAGGAGGATGTTATTACAATCGTTCGTGGAAATACCCCATATGAGCATTATAATGCCATTGAAGATGAGTTTTTTCATTATCTTGAGGGTATGCCAAGTGACTGGTATACTTTAATTAATTATGGAACTTCTATCAATTTGAATTTATTATATCAAGATGGATTAGCATATCAAAAAGTAACCGATTCTTATTTTTATGAAATGACAGAAAATGTTGATTTTATTGATGAACAATATACCATCCTTGAGGGAAGCATTCCCCAAAACGCCAATGAAATAGCTTTAGTAGTTGATAGTTATAATTGTATTAGTGCAATGTTACTTTATTACTTAGGGATGAGTTATGAAAATGTAGAAACATTGACTTTTGCCGATTTTATTGGAAAAGAATTCAAATTAATAGATAATGATAATTATTATGTCAAGATGGATGGTCGTTATTATGCAAAGGGAAAATCCTATTATGCGGATTTATATCATAATGCTGAGACGACACTAAGTGTTGTTGGGATATTACGAATCGAACCGCAGGCAACAACAAAATTATATTCATCAGGGTTGCTATATACAAAAGCATTAACAGAATTAGTTTATGAACGTTCTATTCATTCAGAAATTGTAAAAGAACAAGTAGAGAAGGGAACTGACTTAAATGTTTTTACAGGAGAACCCTATGAAGACATCATCGGTATCAGTTCAACACAAACGAAAAACTATCAATATGAATCCAACTTAGTAACATTAAACGGAATGAAGAAAATTAATCGATTATATATTTATACCTCTCGATTTTCAGATCGGGGAAATATTACGAAATATATCAATGATTATAAAAATCTAGAAAGCAATGTAAAGATTGGTATTTCTGATTATACTAGTAGGATTACGAATGAATTTGCTACATTTGTTGAAGTGTTAACCAAAGTACTAATTATATTTGCATCAATATCATTGGTTGTATCTTCGATTATGATTGCGGTTATTACCTATATTTCTGTTATCGAACGAACCAAGGAAATCGGGATCTTACGAAGTCTTGGTGCTAGAAAGAAAGATATTTCAAGAGTATTTAACGCGGAAACTGCCATTATAGGTTTTGCGGCTGGAATTTTAGGAATTCTAGGAGTATATATTTTGGAAAATCCAATTGACAATCTAGTCAAAAATATCATTACCCAAAACACAAGTCTAACAACAGGATTAACAGCTTTTGATATTGTTCAAACAAAACCAGAATATTTAATATTATTATTAATAGGTAGTATTGTTATCACGATTATTGCTGGAATGATACCTGCAATTATTGCAGCATACAAATCTCCAGTAGATGCATTAAGAAACGAATAAAAAAAACAATAAAAATAGCGACCTTATTTGTTATATAAGTATAACACGACTAAGGAGGCTATGATGAGTAAGATAGATATACAAGAAAGACGAATTCGAATATGCATTTTATTTTGTTTGCTAGGCTTGCTGTTTTGCATAGCTTGTAGTCTATTTTGATTTAAAGTCCGATATCGGACTTTTTCTTTTTGATTAAGATAGATATCGATTATATTATTTGCAAATATTGAAGAAAAATGATAAAATAAACCATTAATAGAGGTGGATATGAAAAAGTTAGATTATTTAATTATAATACTTGTAATCATAATAACAGCGGCTTTTTATATTGGATATACTATGTATAAAACAGTAGGAGAAGCGGTTGATATCCAAATACTCTATCGAAATGAAGTAATCTATGAAATGCCGTTGACCAAAGAAGCAAATACCACTGTGTTTGTTATCGGAGAAGGACAAGAAGTAATTGTTACTGTAGAGGGTCAAAGTACACATTTTGAGAAAAGCGTAAAAGAAGAATTCTATAATACAATATTAATCACAAATGATGAAATAAAAATGATTGATGCAAGTTGCAAAAATCATGATTGTATGCGTATGCGGATCAATCATTTATTTCGTACACCGATTGTCTGTACGAATGGAATCATTGTAAAAGTGGTTAGTAGCGATATAGAAATTATATCTTAGGAGCAAGATATGAAAATAATTGAAATAAAGGATTTAAATTTCCAATACACAAAAAAAGACGTAGCGATAAAAAATGTTTCCTTATCAATTGAAAAAGGAGAATTTGTTTGTATTTTAGGACACAATGGTAGTGGAAAATCTACTTTGGCTAAACTGATAGTAGGATTGCTAGCTGCAAAAAGTGGTGAAATATATGTCAACGATGTGTTAATCAGTGAAAAAACAATTGATGAAGTACGTCATAACGTAGGGATTGTTTTCCAAAATCCTGACAACCAATTCGTTGGGGTTACCGTAAAGGATGACATTGCTTTTGGTTTGGAAAATCGCCAGATTGAACGAGAAGAGATGTTAAACCGAATAGAAAAATATGCCCAACTTACTAACATGAGTAATTTTTTAGAATATAATCCAGAAAATTTATCGGGTGGTGAAAAACAAAGAGTTGCTATTGCTGGTGTTTTGGCATGTCATCCGGAAGTAATTATTTTTGATGAAGCAACTTCGATGCTTGATCCAAGGGGAGTTCGTGAAGTCACCGCAATGATTAATCAATTAAAAGGATATAAAACAATCATCTCTATCACTCACAACTTGCAAGAAGCATTGTATGCTGATCGAGTGATTGTAATGAATGATGGCGAAATTGTATTAAATGATACACCGACTAATGTTTTCAAGCAAAAAGAAATTCTAATTAATTCTAACTTGGATATATTAACCAGTATGAAACTAATTAAAAAAATAAAAGAAGAAGCAAGATTAAAGAATCAAGCAGAAATCGAGGAACTGTTATGGCAATTAACTTTCGAAAAGTAAGCTACTCTTATTCTTCTTTGAAGAAAAATAGGAAAGTAAAATTTGCAATTAATGATGTTAATTTAGAAATCGCAGAAAAAGATGAATTCATCGCTATTGTTGGACATACAGGTAGTGGAAAAAGCACACTAGTTCAATTGATGAACGCACTTTTAATTCCGTCAGTAGGAGAAATTGATATTTTAGGTGTAACCATTTATCCTCGTACAAAAATAAAACTAAAATCGATTAGAAAAAAAGTAGGGCTTGTATTTCAATTTCCTGAATATCAACTTTTTGAAGAAACATCATTAAAAGATATCGTGTTTGGCCCGAAAAATTTTGGAATGTCGACAGAAGAGGCAATGGAAAGAGCAAAAGAAGCAGCAAATCTTGTTGGATTGAACAATGATATTTTAGAAAAGAGTCCCTTTGCTATTTCCGGAGGACAAATGAGAAAAGTAGCCATTGCAGGAATTTTAGCAAGCAATCCCGATATTTTGGTTCTCGACGAACCGACGGTTGGCTTGGATCCTTTTGGGAAAAGCGAATTATTAAAGTTATTAAAAAAGATTAATGAAGAAGAGCATAAAACAATCATTATCATTACCCATGATATGGAGGTTGTTAGTCAAGTAGCAAAACGAGTGATTGTTTTAGATAATGCTGAAATTGTTTATGATGGTGATACGAAATCTCTATTTAAAAATGAGGATTTTTTAATCAAGCACAATTTAGATTATCCTGAATTGATGAAATTGATGTTGTTGGTAAAAGAAAAACTGAATTTAGATATCAACATTCATCAATATAGTATTGATGAAGCTTATCAAGAATTATATCGTGTTTTAGGTGATGCCCATGAATGAGAAAATCGTCTTTGGTCAGTATTATAATGTCGATTCTTGGATTCATCGACTAGATCCACGAACAAAATTAATTTCAATCTTTTTATACATGATTGCTTTGTTTGTGATAAAGAACATTTTTTTACTAGCAGCAGTTTTGGGATTGGTTTTAGTTGTAATTGCAACGAGTAAAATTCCACTAATAAAATTTTTAAATAGTCTCAAAATGGTTTCTTTTATTCTTTTATTCACTTTTTTCTTTCAATTGTTACTGAGAAAAGATGGGGAATTACTAGCAACTTTTACTTTCAACATGACAGTGGTCAATGGAATTATGATTGTTGTTTTACTTGCTCTTTTCTTTCTTTCAAGAAAGATTATTAGAAGTTTTCGGGTGCTACTATTTAGCATAATCTTATTTATTAGTTTTTATATTCAATATCAATTTAATTTTTCATATCATTTATTCAGTTATCAAGTGCGTATTTTTAATTCAGGCTTAATGATGTCTTTGTATATCCTGTTACGAATTATTGCTTTATTGTTTGTTTCTTCGTTATTAACTCTAACAACAAAACCTACCGATTTAAACAATGGTCTAGAAGCTATTTTAAAGCCACTAAAATATATTGGTGTAAAAGTTGCTACTCTGACGATGATGATTTCTATTGCCCTACGTTTTATACCAACATTAATCAACGAAGCAGAAAAAATCTTGAAAGCACAAGCATCAAGAGGGGTTGATTTTAAAGAAGGGAAGATTGCTGCAAAAGTAATGCAAATCATTTCTTTGTTGGTTCCCATGTTTGTTATAGCTTATAAAAGAGCATATGATCTGGCAGATGCCATGGAAGCAAGAGGATTTATTCCCGATGCACCAAGAACTAGCATTAATCTATTGAAATATAGAATTAGCGACTTGATTACTATGGGATTTTGTTTGATTTTACTGATTGTTGTTATTTATTTGAGGATATTTTATGCGTTATAAATGTATTGTTAGTTATGATGGAACCAATTTCCATGGATTTCAAGCTCAACAAGGATTGCGTACAGTGCAAAAAGAAATCGAAGATGTGCTATTGATAATCATGAAAAAGCCAATTGCTATTCATTGCTCGGGAAGAACGGATACAGGGGTTCATGCGATTGGACAAGTATTTCACTTTGATTGTGATATAGATATGGGAAACTGGAATATGCAAAATGCGATTAATTCTCGTATTTCTAAGGATATTTATATTAAAAATGTTGAAAAGGTTGACGAACAATTTCATGCTCGAACGAGTGCAATTAAAAAAGAATACCATTATGTAATTGACTTTAGTGAATTCAATCCTTTATTAAGGAATTATCGCTATTATTGTCGTTATAAAAATGTCAATCGAACATTAATGGAAGAAGCAGCAAAAATATATATAGGTGAACATGATTTTCGTTCTTATACTAAAAACAAGAACAAAGAAAACACCGTCAGAGAAATTTTTTCTATTGATTTTGTTTGGGACTCAGACCTCTTAACAATAAAAATTGTGGGTTCTGGATTTCTTCATAACATGATAAGAATTTTGGTTGCTATGTGGTTAGAAGCGGGGAGAGGTAAATACTCCTTGGAGCAGTTAAAAGCAATTACCGAGCAAAAAAACAGGGTATTTGCCCCTAAAATAGCACCTGCTAACGGATTATATCTTTATAAAGTGTATTATTAAGAAAAAATAAAAACTGACTCGTTTTGAGTCAGTTTTTTAGATTTCTTTTGTTTTATGATATCGAGATTTTACTTTACTAATGGACATTACCACCAGCAGAATAAGAATATTGATTAATATAATAACCGGTCCTGTAGTAAGGTTGGTACTATAACTGATAATAAATCCAGTTAGTAATGAAATTTCACTGAATATAATCGATGTAATGACTGTATTCAAGAAGGAGTCTCCAACTAGAATCGCAGCAGCAACTGGAATAATCATTAGCGATGCAATTAGTAAAACTCCAACAATATCGATAAATAAAGAGATTACTAGGGCAAGAATGATTGTTAATAAAAGTTGTAACGACTTTACATTGATACCAGAAACTGCAGCATAGGTTTCATCAAAGCATAGAGTTACTATTTTCTTATAAGATGTGAAGATCACAACAAAAATAATAATAGCAATGATTAAAATAATGATCAGATTGGTTGCAGAAACAGAATAAATAGAACCAAACAACAAGCTAGTAGTAAATTTCGCATCGATATTGTTGCTTAAATTGATAAATAGACCACTTAAAGCAACACCAAAGCTCATAACAATGGGCATGGATAATTCCTTATAATTTTTATAAAAACCTCGCAATTTTTCGATTAAAAATGTACCTGCGATACTAAAAATGATACCCATTAAGGCAGGATCAAAACCTTTGATGGTGATTAATTTAGAGAGAAAAACACCAAAACAGACACCAGCTAATGAAAAGTGGCTTAAGGTGTCGGCGATAAACGATAAACGTCTAATGACAACAACGGAGCCAATTAATGGTGCTAAAACACCGACAATGATACCAGCAATTAAGGCATAAAGCATAAAATCATATTCGAAAATAGCGCGGAAGAAACCACTAAGAATCATGTTCTTCACCTATCTTTCGAAACTGATAATCTCCTAAATCATTTAGTACTAAAGAATAATCAGTCAAATCTTTACAAAAGTCAAGGTCATGGCTAGAAATAATAATTGTGATTTCTTGTTCTTTTAAATCAGCTAGGATTTTATGTAGCGTCTTCACATTCTCAGCATCAACTCCAACGGTTGGTTCATCAAGAATGAGTAATTTGGGATTGTTCAACAAACTTCTTGCGATGAATACTCTTTGGATTTGACCTCCAGAGAGGTTATTGATATTTTCATGATAAATTTTATTTAGATCAAAACTATTAATAATAGATGTGTAAAAAGCATCGCGTTTTTTATTATAAGCACAAGATAAAATCTCAAAAACAGTAATCGGGAATTCATAATTGAATTCTGTTTTTTGAGGAACATAGCCGATGTTTTTTAGTGTCTTGAGATGGTTGATATCTACATCATCTAAATAAATAGAGCCATCAGGAATACTTAATAATTTTAGGAAGCATTTGATTAGGGTGCTTTTACCTGTGCCGTTTTTTCCGTGTATTGTTAAAAAATCTCCACTTTTTAAGGAGAAAGAGACTTTGTTTAGCACAAGTTTTTGGGTATATGCAAAAGTTAAGTTATCCACTGTTACTCTCATAGAGTACCTCCACCCAAAAATATTTTAACATAAAACACCTATTAAAACAAGAAAAATACTTTCCTTTTTATGGATAATATGAGATAATATGATATAAACTATTTTCCTTTTTAAGTAGGTGAAACAATGAATAAAAAGTTTATAACATTTGAAGGTGGCGAAGGCAGCGGTAAAACCACCATCATCAATCGCCTTATGCAGGAACTAAAAGATAATCATATTAAAGCTTTTCAATCACGAGAACCAGGAGGATCAAAAATTTCCGAGGAGATTAGAAAAGTAATTTTAAGTGTTGATAATACAAAAATGGATTATATTACCGAAGCATTACTATATGCTGCAAGTAGAAGACAGCATTTAGAAGAAATAATTAAACCAGCGTTGAAAGATGGATACTTGGTGATTTGTGATCGCTATGTTGATTCTTCGCTTGCATATCAAGGATATGCTCGTGGTTTGGGAATTGATGAAGTGTATAAGATTAATTATTATGCTACAGGAGGATTACTTCCTGACTTGACGATATTTATTGATGTCAATCCTGAGGAAGGGTTGGCGCGAATTGTTAAAAACAATCGAAATAAAGATCGTTTGGATTTAGAAGCGATAAACTTTCATCATAAAGTACGGGAAGGATATTTAGAATTAGTAAAAAGATTCCCTGAACGTATTATTCGTATTGATGGAAATCGAAATATTGAAGAAGTTTATCAGGATGTTAAAAAGGTAATATTTGAAATTTTATAGGGGGATAACGATGAACTTTAGCACTTTTCTAAGAACACAAACAAAAGTTGTAAAACTGCTTAATAATAGTCTTCTTAAGAATCGTTTAGTAGGAATCTATCTATTTGAAGGTGCTAAAGGAACACAAAAAATTGAAGCTGCTTACTATTTTGCTTCTTTAATAATGTGTGAACAACAAAATAAACCCTGTGGAGAATGTTTGTCTTGTAAGCGAATCAAAGAAGGATCTCATCCACGAATTTTCTTTCTTGAACCAGGTCCAAAAGGAAGTATTTTAAAAAATCAAATAGATGAATTAGAACACGAATTTTCTCTAGTTTCACTGGAAGAAGGAATTAGAGTGTTTATCATTAAAGATATTGATAAAGCAACACTAGAAGCATCCAATCGTTTGTTGAAATTTTTAGAAGAAACAAGTAGTACAACGTATGGAATTCTAACAACAGAAAATTTGCAAAATATTATTAACACCATTAAATCAAGGTCACAAATTGTTTCTTTTTCAAAAGTGCCACGAGACGTAGTCATTGAAGAATACACAAAAAGAGGAATTGCAGAAGAGCATTCGCGAGTATTATCCATTCTAACTAATGATGTTAATGAAGGATTGGTTTATTATAAGGATGAAAAAATTACAGCTATCATTGAACTTGTGAAAGCGATAGATGAAGCGATATGGCTGAAAGAAAAAGAGCCTGTTTTGGTATTGTACGAAATGGGAAGATTTTTAATGAATGAAAAGGACAAAAAGTATCACAACATTTTTATTGATTTAATAGCAACGATAATCAATGATCATATATATTGTAAATTAAATCAAAGAAATGAAATAACCTTCATAAATACTAATTTAGATGTTAGTTGTGAAGTAAAAGAATTATTCACGTTAGTGGAAAAGGTATTAGTTTATAAACAAAAAATAAAATACAACGTAAATGTAGAACTGATGTATATGCAGATGTTGATTGAAATAGCGAGGTAGATATGGTAAAAATTGTAGGAATAACATTTAAAGATGTTGGAAAAATATATTGGTTTGATCCCACTCCATTTAATCTTAGTGTCGGCGATAAAGTAGTAGTCGAGACAATTAGAGGATTAGAATTGGGAAAAGTAACACAACCAATTAAAGAAGTAGAAAATGGTAATTTAGAGCACGAATTAAAACCAGTGATTAGAGTTGCCAATAAATATGATATTAAAAATTATGAAGATAATTTAGAAAAAGCAAAAAAAGCTTTGTTGAATTGCGAGAAGATAATAAAACGACATAAGTTGGAAATGAAATTATTAGATTGCGAATACACATTAGATCATCAAAAAATAATTATTTATTATAATGCAGAAGGAAGAGTCGACTTTAGAGAATTGCTAAAAGATCTTGCAGCTGAATTTAGAGTAAGAATCGAACTTCGTCAGGTTGGACC
>JAEZSA010000083.1 GCA_023422115.1 Bacillota bacterium
GAACCTGCGACATCTTGGTCCCAAACCAAGCGCTCTACCAAGCTGAGCTATTTCCCGACTACGATGTGATTTCTTCACACGCCTATATATTATATAATAAGCCTATAAAAATGTCAACATTTTTAAAACTTTTTTCAGTGTTTTTATATAATGTAAAGAGACTCTTTTTCTTCTAATAAATAATCTTGAATTGATATGATTTACTACTATAAAATAAGAGAATATGTTATAATTGGTTATAAGGTGATTTTATGAATTTTCGGAAAATAACAATTGATGATAAAGAAAAAATAGAGCATTTTTTTATAAATAATGAACTATACAGCGATTATGAAGCCAGTGAACTAAATTTCACTAATATTTTTGCATGGTCTCATATTGATAGTATTGAGATTGCTGAAGGAGAAGATTGGGTTTTATTGAGAGGGCAAGAAGGAATTGATGAATACTTTCTACCCCCTTTAGCATTACATAAAGAAGGGCTGGAAAAAGTATCACAAAAATTTAGAAAATATTGTGATGATCATCATATCTATCCAATTATTCGTGGTTTAAACAAAAAAATTAAAGACTATATCATGAAAGAATGTAAGTATTGCTTTGAATTTACAAGTTACCGCAATTATGATGTGGATGAATATATTTATACAAGCGAAGATTTAATCAATCTTACAGGGAAAAAATATAGTGTAAAGCGAAACCATTTAAATAAATTTTTGAAAACATACCCTCATTTTCAAGAGCGAGACTATCAAAATTCTGATTATCCAAGTATTAAAGAAGCTCTGGATACATGGTCTAATGGAAAAACCTTAGAAATGGAGAAAGAAGCTATTTCTCATGTGTTAAATCATTTGCAAGAACTGGATTCCTTTTGTAATTTAATTGAAATTGATCACAAACTTGTTGCTTTCGCAGTAGGTACTATCACTAAAAATAATATAGGTATTGTTCTTTTTGAAAAAGCAGATTTAAATTACGATGGGGCTTATGCTGCAATCAATCAAATGACAGCAGAAAAATATTTTCAAAATGTAAAATTCATCAATCGTCAAGAAGATATGGGGATTCCAAATCTAAAAAAAGCAAAAATGTCTTATCACCCTCATCATTTATCAGAAAAATATTCTTTAATTGAAAAGCGAATTGTTGAACAATTAAGACTATTATATGAAGCCAATTTCCCTGAAGACAAGGAACCTTCTCAATACCTCGATTACTATTTCCAAGAAAAGATGAATATCCATCAAGTGGTTTTTATTGTCCAAGAAAGAGAAGTCATCTCTGCTTTATATTGCTTCCCAAGGACTTTAAAATTTAATCAATCTTCTCTTGAATGCCCCGTTATATCTGCTGCCGCAACACTTCCAAGCTATCAAAATCAAGGGTATTTCCGAAAACTTATGACAGATACTTTTGCAAGATTACGAATGAAAATGGTTCCTTTAGTGATGCTATACCCCTTAAATCATGAGATTTATCGTCATTTTGGCTTTGGCGTCATGAATTATTTTTCTAAAATAAGTTCTCAAAATGTCACGCTTGAATATCGAGTTGCAACAACCACCGATATTGGTTTATTAGTAGAACTATATAATCGTTTTATGGAAAACAATCATTTTTACGTTGCTCGCAATGAGAATTCATTTGTAACACTTTTCCAAGAATTCACTGCTTATAGTGGAAAATTGGAAATAATCTATAAAGATAATAAACCAATCGGTTATGTTGTCACTTCTTTAGATAATATTGAGGAATTGGTTTTATTAGAACCCGCTTTTCTTGAAAAATATGCGAATTATTCCCAAGTTTTACCAACAACCAATCATGATATCCCTGGTAATATGGTAAGAATTATCAATGTTGAGAAAGTATTAGAAGAATATCCTTATCCTTTATTATCAAGAACAATTTGTTTGAAAATAACTGATAGAATGATTGAAGAGAACAATCTAACCTTAGAAATCAACATCGAACAAGCTAATGTTACCCTAACTGAAGTCAATCATTATGATTATATTATTGATATTCTTGATTTAGCTGAACTTATCTTTACAGGAAAAACAACAATAAAAGAGTTGCAAGAAATTTTCTCTAATAGCAAAACTGCAATTCTCGATAAATACTAAAACTAAAAAAAAGACAAATCGATTCCGATGATTTGTCTTTTATTTATTAAAGAAGATAACTGATATTCTTAAATAAATCTTTTTCTTCTTCTATCTTATTCTCGTTTCCAACAACACAAAGTGCCTTATAATCTAAAATGGACTGTATTACATCCTTTAGTGCTTTGATATCCTGTTCCTTACAATGAATGATTTCTTCTCTTTCCTGTTTAATCGCTTCCATGGTTATTCCTGAAAGAGTAGAAATAAGAGAAACCATTCCTACTCCTGATGGGGTTCTAGGAGCATCGTAACTACCAATTACACCAATAATCGCTTTTGTTATTTCTTCATCAGTGGCTGTAAAGTTATCAAGGAAATTTATTATTCCTTCATAAATCTCATTTGTTTGCTTTAAATTAGGATCTCGATATGAAACCATATAACTATCACCAAAACGATCAAAGTTAATCATACATCCATATGCTCCACCTTTGACGCGGACGTTGTTCCATAAATAATCAATCGCAAGAATATTATTTAACACAGCTAAAGAACCATGATAATTAAATCCTTTATCAAGGAAATTCCCAGTACGAGCAACATATTGTACATTAGATGACGTTTTTAAGCCTTCATTAAGAGTTTGTGGTTGATATTTAAAACTATTAGGTAATATTTTTTCACCTAGTAAACTATCTTTAAAAGATGCAACACATGGAACTAATGATGAGTACCCTTCTTCATTAGCTGTGTATGAAATCAACATATTATCTTTTCTAAAGATATGTTTTATTAGTTTTGTTAAGTTATTGATAATACTTTCTTTCTTGGTTTCAAAATTTATTACTAAATCACGAATAAATTGATACGCATTGACACCGCTAAGATAATCTTCAATATAAGCTACTGGAGAATAATAGGATGTTGCACGAACTAGTGCAATGACATGACCACCAAAGCTAACTCGTCTTTCTAATTCCACTTTTCGCTCTGAAAGGATTTCTAACAATCTTTTTTCATTGTTTAACAGAGAGTTGTTAATAATCTCGCTAATTGTTGCAAAAGCAAAATCAACCTTGTTGTATAAAACTTTAGAAGTGGCTCCAAAGTATAATTTGTAATCCTTTGCTGTTTTTACTTTAGTTGTTTTAAATGAAATATCACCTGTATTAATATCAATCTCTTTACTTAATTCTTGGTATGTATAATTCTTGGTATCGACATACCCCAAAATATTAGGCAATAAACCTAGATAACCCAACATCTCATTTGGTAATCCTTTGATATCAAACATAATCTTTAAATAACCAATTCCATTTGTGAAGATATTTTGATGCATAATCTTTACAGATGAAACTTCTTTTTCTTCATTCATAAGCGGTGCTGGTTCTTTATTAATATCATCACGAGTAAGAATTGGAATAGTTGCTAATTCTTCTGGTGTAGATGGTGTACTTTGATACTTTTTTAAATGCTTGGTATCTTCTATTATCTTTTCAAGCTCTTGTTCAGTTAAACTATTCTTGAATTCAGCCAATCTTTGTTTTATCTTAACTTCTTTTATTTCACTAATTTCTTTATCTGGAATTGCAGTTAGGATTAATTTATGATTGTTCTTTAAAAAATAATTTTCTAATATCTTTTCAAAATAATTTGTATCATATTCTTCTTTAAATTCCTTAAATATCTTTTCTGTTTCTAAATGAGAGAATGGATCATTTTCATCATATAACCAACTATCTAGTGTATTGATGACATACATAATTCCTTTCGGTGTTCCTCCAAAATCAGCTTCCCGATAACGGAATTCGTATCTATTAATTGCGGCTTGAATTGCTTTTTTATCTAAACCTTTTATGATTAAATCAGCTATTGTCTGCTCTATCACTTGAACAAATCGGTCTTGATCTTTCTTATCGGTATTTTTAGCGATGATCGATAAAATTTGCTCTTCGATACCATCATAATAACTTGAAGAAATATCTTGACCAATTTTTGCATCTAGTAATGCTTGTTTTAATGGGGCTCCTGGCATATCT
>JAEZSA010000153.1 GCA_023422115.1 Bacillota bacterium
AATCAATTTTGCCGCTTCACAAAGACTATGATTTTTATTTTCATAATCAATTTCAACAAACTTGCAATTCATTTTATTTCTAAACCAAGTTAATTGACGTTTTGCATAATTTCTAGTTTTTTGCTTAATAATATCCTTTGTTTCTTCTAGAGATAGAAGACCTTGCAAATACTTGGCAATTTCTTGGTATCCAATATCTTTTATTTTGGAAAAATCAATCCCATCTACTAGTAAATCCTGGCATTCTTTTATCCAACCAGAGGCAATCATGGTTTCAACCCGTTGGTTGATTCTATCATATAATTTTTCTCTTGGGACATCAAAACAAATACACAAGCAATCATAGATTGGTTTGTTTTCTGTAATATTTTCACTGATTTTCTTTGTTTCTTTCATGGCTATTTCTAGAGCTCGCAAAACTCTTCGACGATTATTTGCTGGGATTTTTTTAGCTGCAACTTCATCTAGTTCGCTTAATATTTGGTGTAAATCTACATCATTGGTTTCTGAGTATTTCTCAGCAAACTCTTTTTCGCGACTAGAAGCAGATAAATCATAATTGTATAATACAGCATTCAAATACAAACCTGATCCTCCTACTAGAAAAGGAATTTTTTCTTGCGTATGAATTTCATCGATTATTTGTCTTGCTAATTTTTGATATTCATAAATGGAAAAGTTTTCAGTTATATCCAAAAAATCAATTAAATAATGTTTGATATCAGTGGAGGAAAGATCAATCTTTGCGGTTCCAATATTTAATTTTTTTCTCACTTGAGAAGCATCTGCATTGATGATTTCACCATGAAATTGGTGTGCAAGTTGTAAAGAAAATTCAGTTTTTCCTACTCCTGTTGGCCCCGTCAAAACGATTATTTTTTTGTTCATTTGTTTATACAATCCTTTTAAACCATTTTTCAATTTCATAGCGAGAAAATTTCACAATAACAGGTCTCCCATGAGGACAAGTAAATGGATTCTCACAATCAGCCAATTGTTTTAATAAGTATTCTATTTCTTCTCTACTAACAAATTCATTGGCTTTAATACTTTTCTTACAAGCAAGAGACTTGGCAAGAGAATCTAAAAATTGAACTTTTTCTGTTTTGCGATTAGAAATAATATTCATCAGTATTTCTTCAATAAAATCTTTTTCTTGACCACGGAATATCCAATCTGGAATTTCCCTAATTAGGTAAGTACCGCCACCAAATTCTTCTAATTCAATACCCAATGCGTTTATTTCTTGTATTTTTTCATGAATCAATATGCTTTCATTGGTGGTAAAGAACAACTTAATGGGAACTAATAATTCATATCGCTTCGTTTCACTACTTTTCAAACGAGAAATGATTTTTTCATAGTTAATTCTCTCGTTAGCGGCATGTTGATCAATCAAATAAAATAAATCTTCGTTTTGTGCTAATAAATATGTTCCGAACAATTGGCCAATATACTCTAGTTTTGATAGTCTAGGTGTTTTTATTTCTATTGGTTGGAATGGTTCTTCATCTTTTTTTGTAAAAGAGTATTGTTGTTGAGCAAATACTTCTTTTATTGGTTCCATCTTTTCTTCTTGAGAAGCGTTATCCTTATCTTCTTCCATAAAATCTAGATTGGGTGTTTTTGTTGCAAAGGTGTAAGGTTTTATTTCTTCTCGGGCAAAGACATCATTATGATTTATTTCTTCTTCATATGGTTTATCCAAACTAACTGATAAATCTACTTCTATAAGTGCTGTTTTAATGGCTTCTTTGATTAAGTTTACTAAACCTTCTTCATTACTAAAACGAACTTCTAGTTTTGCTGGATGAACATTCACATCTACTAAAGAAGTATCTACTTTGATATTAATCACGCTAATGGGATATCTTCCCGTCATTAAGAGATTATGATATCCCTCTACCACAGCATTAACGATATTATAATTACGAACGACTCTGCCATTGACAATAATAGTGATGCTATTTCTAGATGATCTTGTAGAGACAATATTGGAAGTGTATCCATAAACATGAAAATATCCATCATTACGATCAATTTTTATCATGTTTTTAGCGATATCCATACCATAAATACTAGCAATACATTCTAGCAAGTCATAACTACCATATGTCTGAACGAGCAATTTATCATTATTGGTCAGTTTAAATGCCAATTGTGGATTAGCTAATGCCATTTTGTTGACATAATCAATAATATAACTTAATTCTTGAGTTTCTGATTTTAAATTTTGCAATCTCGCAGGGGTATTATAAAATAAATTACGAACAGTTATTTCGGTTCCATGAGGATGGGCGACAATTGCTTCACTAATGATTTCTCCCCCTTTTAATACTATCATGAGACCTTTTGCATCCGCTAAACAGGTTTTTAATTTAAAATGAGAAACAGCAATAATGGAAGCTAATGCCTCACCACGAAAACCTAAAGTAGATATATTAAACAAATCATTTGGTTTTGCAATTTTACTGGTTGCATGTGGCTCTAGAGCTAATCTAGCATCAATTGCGTCCATTCCTGTACCATTATCACCTACCACAATTTCTTTTAACCCTGAATCAACCAAAGAAATATTGATGATAGTAGCTTCTGCATCAATTGAATTTTCCACTAGTTCTTTAACAACAGAAGCTGCTCGTTCAATTACTTCACCAGCAGCAATTAAATTGGTAGTATGTTGATCCAGTCTAATGATTTTACCCATAAAAATCCTACTTTCTTAATAACCTTTTTAATTCATCTAATAAGTTCATCGCTTCGAGTGGACTCATTTCATTGATGTTCGCTTCTTTAATTTTATCTAAAGCAATCGTTTCTTTCTCAGTCTTTGAATCATAAAGAAGTGGAGTTTGATAATTCTTAATCGATAATTTATCATGATCATACTTACGATGTTCTTCTAATTTTTGCAACAAATCTTTTGCACGCAAAATAACATCTAGTGGAATATTTGCTAATTTCGCAACATTAATTCCATAACTCTTATCTACTGCTCCACGTACTACTTTATGCATGAAAACAATTTCTCCTTGGATATCCTCTGCTGTTACATGAACATTTTTTAAATGAGGAAAATCTTTTTCCAAAGAAGTTAATTCATGATAATGCGTTGAAAAGAGTGTTTTACAACAAACTGTATTATGAACATACTCTAAAATGGATTGTGCTAATGCCATGCCATCATAAGTAGCAGTTCCTCGACCAATTTCATCGAATAAAATTAATGATTTTTCAGTAGCAAAAGATAGAGCGTTGTTCACTTCACTCATCTCTACCATAAAGGTTGATTGGCCACTTACAATATCATCTGCTGCCCCAATTCTTGTAAATATTGCATCAAAAATAGGAAGATTTGCGCTGCTTGCACTAACAAAACAGCCAATTTGTGCCATAATTGTCATCAAAGCAATTTGACGCATATAAGTAGATTTACCACTCATATTTGGACCAGTGATAAGAAGAATAAGATCATCTTCTTTCATCCTAATATCATTGGCAATAAAATTATCATTATATTTCTCAATTACCGGATGACGACCATTTCTAATATCTAAAATACCTTCTGTATTTAGTTTAGGGCGTACATAATTATTTTCTTTTGATATTTTAGTAAAACTTTGTAACATATCTAATTCAGACAATGTTTTTGCTAATCTTTGTAAGCAAAGAACATAATTCTTGCAATTATTACGAACTTCAGTAAATAGAGAATATTCCATTTCTAAAATCTTTTCTTCTGCTCGCAAAATTAACGCTTCTTTTTCTTTCAATTCTTCAGTGATGAATCGTTCTGCATTACTTAATGTCTGTTTTCTAATATAACCAAATTCATCTTTCACATGACTAGAATTACCTTTTGATACTTCAATATAATAACCAAAAACACGATTAAATCCAACTTTAAGATTTTTAATTCCCGTTCTTTCACGTTCAGATGCTTCTAATGTTAATAAGTAATCCTTACTAGAAGCATTAATATCTTTTAATTTATCGAGGTCAGCATTATAACCGCTTTGAATTACACCTCCTTCTTTTGCACTAAATGGTGCATCAGGAGAAATCGCTGAATCAATTAAGCGATATAAATTTAAGTGATCATTGGCTTCATTTTCCAAATTGAAATAATCATTGATTTTTATTGCTTGTAACAATTCTCTTAATCTAGGTAAAATTCCCAATGACTTTTTCAATTGTAACAAATCTTTTGGATTCACCGATTCATAAGAAATCTTACCAACGATTCGCTCTAAATCGTAAACATTTTCTAGTAATTGACGTAGCTCTTCCGATTCTAAGAATTTTTTACGCATATTATCGATAATATCATATCGCTTTTCTAATTTTTCTCTATCTATTAACGGAAAAACAATATTTTTCTTTAAGAATCTACTTCCCATTGCAGTTTGACATTTATCAAGAAGATTAAATAATGTATTTTTCTTGTTTTGAAAGCGTAATGTTTCTAACAATTCTAGATTCCTGCGTGAAGAAAAATCAATTTTTAAAAAACCATTGATATCATACTTTAATACTTTTTGCATGTGAATCAAGGTTCGTTTTTGTGTACGAATGATATAATTGATCATTCTCCAAAATGTTGTTTCCTCTATTTTATCCAATTCATCGGTTAAGCTTTTTAAATACCCTACTTCATTACAATCATTCTCAATAGAAATCGTAATAGGAACAATCGATAATAAAGGACGAATGATGTTTTGATTGAAATCTTCACCAATAACAAGTTCTCTACTTTTTAGTTTTAGGATTTCAGCAAACAATAAATCATCATTTAGTGGTAAATTTGTTAAGTAGTTCTCTCCTGTTGTTAGGTCAGCATAGCTTAAAATATATCGATTTTTGTCGTAACTAACTGAAACCAGAAAATTATTATCTTTTTCTTCAAGATTTGCTCCTTCAGTTACTGTACCTGGGGTAACTACTTTAATTACTTCACGAGTGACAATCCCCTTTGCAAGAGCAGGATCTTCTACTTGTTCTACAATTGCTACTTTATATCCTTTTTCAGTTAATCGATCTAAATATGTACTAACAGCATGATAAGGAACGCCACACATTGGTACTCTCTCTTCTGTTCCAGCGTCTCGACCAGTAAGGACAATTTCCAATTCATGACTAGCAACGATTGCATCATTAAAAAACATTTCATAAAAATCCCCTAGTCGAAAGAAAACTAGCGTATCAGGATATTGTTCTTTAATTGTTAAGTACTGACGCATCATTGGTGTATATTGCATTTTATCAATATTTTCGTACATTTTTTTCACCTAAATTCTTTATTTGCTTGATTGTTTATGTTTATTATATCACATATTTAGTCAATTTAATAGTAATTACAAAAATCTACTGATGAAAAAAAACTTATGTCATAAGGACACAAGTCTATTTTTCAAGCATATCTTTAACACTATTTCTTTCTGTAATCATTGTAGGTAATACTATATTTTTTATTTTCAAATCTCCTGTTAGCATTTTATCAAGTAAAATACTAATATTACTAGATATGGCATTGATATTTTGTTTGACACTTGTTAATGGAACATCAAGCATAGATGAAAATAATAAATCATCAAAACCAATAATTGAAATGTCATTAGGAATCTTTTTTCCTATTTTTTTTGCAGCATGATAAAAGCCATATGCCATTAGATCATTACAAACAAAGACAGCTGTAACATCCTTTTCCATAATCTTTAAACCTTGAAGATATCCACTCTCAAATTTATAATCTCCAGCAACAACGACTTCTTCATTTAACTCTATGTTAGCATCTTGTAAGGCTTTTTTATAACCTTCTATACGTAACCTGGCGGAATACGAATTAAGAGGCCCTGTGATGCACCCAATTTTCTTATGTCCTTTGTCAATTAAGTAGTTTACAGCTTCTATGCTACCATTTAAATTATCTGTAATTACAGATGAACAATGCATACCTGAGAAAAATCTATCAAAAACGATGACCCCTTTCTGAGCATCAATGAATTTATCGATATGATAGAATTCACCAATAGTTTCAATTGCTGGGCATAATACCAATGCATCCACTCCCTTTGAATATAGTAGATTTGCATACTTTATTTCTTCCGATAATTTATCGTTTGTGTTGCATAGGATGACACTATAGCCTTTCATATTTGCTTCTTGTTCAATATTTTTTGCAATTTCAGCAAAGAATATATTGCTAATATCAGGAATAATCAATCCTATTGTTTTTGTTTTTTTTGTTACTAAACCTACTGCTAAAGAATTAGGAATATAGTTATACTGTTTTGCTAATTGAAGTACATGTTGTTTTTTTTCTTCTGAAACTCGAATATCTTTTCCGTTTAAAATTAGTGATACTGTTGTAATGGATAAATTAGCTTTTTCGCTTAAAAATTTTAACGTAACCGACATATCAATATCACCTTCTTATAACGATTTGTTTTTTAAATATTCCTCTACCTCATTTTTAGTTGGAATAGATTGTTGGGCTCCTTGACGCGTGATTGCTATAGCAGAAGCAACATTTGCATATTGTAAAGCCTTCTCAAGATCATAATTTTCTGCCAATTTTGCTACTACAAAACCAATGAAAGTATCTCCTGCCGCTGTTGTATCAACGACATTTGTTTCTCTAGCTTTTATATAATTGACTTGATCTTCCTTGTTGAAAGCACAACCTTTTTCACCTAGAGTAATGATTACGTTTTTAATTCCTTTCATTAAGAAATATTGAATTAAATTTTCTGTTTTTTCATGATGCAAACCAGAGATAAGATAACTTTCATTTTCATTTGGAATAAAATAATCACAATTTTTAAGAATTTGATCATCAAGAGAAAGTGCTGGTGCTGGGTTTAATACCGTCACCATTTCTAATTTCTTTGCCAGGATTAATCCTGCTTTAACAACATCAATTCTATTCTCTAGTTGTGTCACAAAATAATCACCAGGTTTAGCGAGTTTCATCATTATTTTTTCAAAATCATCATACTCATAACAATAATTAGCTCCTGAATCTAAAACGATGCGATTATTTTGATCATGAATAATAATCACTGCCACTCCGGTAGGGCATTTTTTAGTAACCACAAATTTATCATTAATCTTTGATTTCTTTAAATTACTTTTTAATTGTTTTCCAAAAAAAATCGTTTCCGACTGCACCAAGCATAATAACATTTCCACCTGCTTTTGCAGCAGCAACTGCTTGATTAGCACCCTTACCACCTGGATTAGCAAAGAAATCCTTTCCAATTACCGTTTGTCCAGAAATTGGAAAAAGTTCACAGCTAATACTTAAATCGATATTTAAACTACCTAGAACAAATATTTTTTTCATAAGATACCTCAGTCAATCGCTTTCGCTAATTTAACTGTGAATTCTGCTAGTTCTCTAATACTAATTATTTTATTTGCTCTAATGTAGGTTTTTAATTCATCACCAATTGGTTTTATCCATTTTTCTTTTAATGCTTTTTCTTTGAAGATAATACCAAACAATGTAGCAATTTGAGCAGCATTACAATCAACATCATACCCAATCATAGCGCACACATGCATGGTTTCATCAAAGTCATTGTTTCCAAACCACAAAGAAACTACTTCTGCTGCTGCATTTGGATAAGCGTGAATCCAATTGTATTGTTTATATTTATCAATTATTTTTACCCATGCGGTTTCCCAATCATTTGTTTGTTTACAAACATCAAGAGCATACTTAACAACAGTATAATATTCACTTTTACTTGGAATATAATTAGTAATTGTTGTTTCAACAATCTTTTTTATATCTTCACAACCATAAACTAAACTAACTAAAACAGCATTAAAGATTTCACCAATAACACCATTGTTATAGTGAGAAACAACACCATCCATAAAAGCTAATTGAGCAGCTTTTACAGGATTGTTAGGAGCAACCATCCCACAAACAGCTCCTCGCATTTGGGCACCGATCCATTCGCGATAAGGATTATGCAAAAAGCCGCTTTCAGGAGGATAAATTCCCATTTTTATATTTTTTAATGCCCATTCTTCTGCTGACCAACCATAAGGAATTAAGGCAGCCCATTCTTCAGCAATATCAGCTGAAGATAGTTTTTTACCTTTCCGCTCTAATGCCTTTAAAAAGGCAATTTCATAAGTAATATCATCATTGTAAGTGTTAGGTTTACGAACATAATCATATATTTCACCAAAGGCTGCGCGAATATTTTTTGTTGTGTATCCTTCTACTGCAGTTCCAATGGCTCCTGCTACTATTTGTGCTAACCAACCATAGTAGGTTTGCTTTAAATAATTTTCATCTTTTTCTATTTTTTGATAAGCAATATCTAAATTGATGTCTTCTGCTATCTTTTCAAACGTATCATAAACACGATATTGCCATGATGGGTGGTTTTTAATCGGTTTCGCATGGTTAAGGATATTCCAAATTCTCCATGTTACACGATTTAAAGAAACCATATCATTAGATTCAAGATATTGTAATCCTTCATCAATTAACTTTTCTGCTTCTGACACATCGTATCCCATATTTCCCATATCAGCAATTGCGCCTATAATTACTCTTTCTGGAGCATTTGAACCAGGGACATTGCTTTTCCATTTAGACTTAAGCATGATATCATCCATTTGTTCAATTTGTTCAGAAAAAAGCCACCCTTGTTCATCTTCTTCAAGGACAACGGGTTTTGCTTGATTCAATAATTCAAATTCTCTTTCCCAAGCTTTTTTCATCTTTCCCTCCTATTACTACTTTTCTTATTTTTCTTTATATTGCGTATCGAATATAATATTAAAGCTAATATTGTCATCAAATATGGAAGTGTGTTTAATAATTCATAGGGAATATTCAATGCTGTTTGTGCATTAATTGCAAAAGCAGATACTATACCAAAAATAAATGCAAATAACATAGTTAAGAATGGTTGTCCTGCTCCCATTGCTTCTGCAGCTAATCCAATGAACCCTCGACCTGCTACCATTCCACTATTAAAAGTAGATAAATAAGACATAGACAAGAATACTCCTCCTAAACCAGCAAAAACTCCAGCAATTATCAAAGCAATGTACTGTGTTTTTTCAATAGAAATTCCTACTGATTTAGCCGCTATCGGATTATAACCGACCGCTTTGATCAATAATCCCATTTTTGTTTTTTTCAAAAACAGGGAAACTACAATGGTACTTAAAATAGCAATATAAAACAACAAATTTTGTTCAAACAAAACTCCTATGATAGGAATATCCTTCAAATAAGGAATTTTAATATAAGGAATTGAATAGCTTGGTGCACTTGTGGTATCTCCTTTGGTTCCTAAAATAGCATACATCAAGAAAATAACAAAACCAGTAGCAAAAATATTAAGCGCAACTCCTGTAAGAATAGAACTTGTTTTTAATTTATGAGTACAATATGCCAATATAATTCCCATTAGAATACCTGTGGCAACGCCACCTAAAATGCCCCAAAAATAACTTTGAGTAAAAAAACTAATCAAAGCCCCAATTAGTGCGGATACAGACATGCTTCCTTCAATATTGATATTTAAAATGCCTGCTTTATTAGATATTAGTGCCGCTAATGCAGCAAATAAAATAGGAATCGTTAATTGGATCGAAGTGTATAAAAATTCCTTACTAAATAACATTTCGAAAACTTTCATTATTTCACCTCGCTACCATCTTTAAGAAATGTTTCTTGGGCATTCTTAAAAATTTTATTTTTGTAACGGGCCATAAAAGCTTGTCCTGCAACTATAATGATAATAATTGCCTGAATCACTTGAATTAATTCACTTGCAACATCTGTTTGTAATGACATTAGGGTTGCTCCTGTACGTAAATAGGCTAAGAACAGAGCTGCTATCGGTGCTAATAAAGGATTATTACTGGCAAGAATTGCAACTATAAAACCATCAAAGCCATAACCAGGTAGCGTTTTCCAACTGAATCTACCATCAATACCACCCAAAATTTCAACTGCTCCACCCAAACCGGCAATTGCGCTACCAATTACTTGGGAGTAAATAATTGCTGATGCAGCAGATAGGCCTGAAAATTTAGCAAAATTTTTATTGTTTCCTGTTATTCTAATCGTATAGCCATACTTTGTTTTAAATAAAAAGATAGTCGCTAATATTACTATAATGAGTGCAATAATAATTCCCGTTGATAAATATGTTCCATTGATAAGAATACCCAATCTATTTTCATTGGGGATCAACTGCGTAGCAATGTCACCCGATGCTTCATCACGGAAATAATTCTGTAAAAAGAATAAACCCACCCATAACATAATGAAGTTTAACATTAAACTAATTACAAACTCATTTACATTTAATTTTGCTTTTAAAATTGCGGGAATAAAACCAAAAATAGCGGTTATGATCATAGCAACTAAGCAAGAAATTAAAATTGCAAGACCTGAATGAACTGGTAAATAGATAGCTACCAATGCTCCTATCAAACCACCTAGATAAAAACTACCTTCACCTATCATATTAAATTGCCCACACTTCAACATAATCGAAGCAGCAACACCAGCAAAAATAAGTGGAACAGCTGCTCTTAACACTTCACCCATCCAAAACTTACTTTTTAATGGGGAAAGCAATAATGTTTGTATTGCAGATAAAGGATTTTGCGACACAAATAAAAGAATAATAAAGGAAATAGTTAATGCTATTATAATTGCGACAAATGTTCTAATTAGGTTGAAATATTTGCTTTTCAACTTGTAATTTGGTTTCACTAAAGATAATATTTTTTCTTTTGAAAAATCCTTTGCTTTTCTAACCCATTTAGTCATTTTGCACCTCACCCATGCGTTTTAATCCAAGCATGTATAAACCCAATTCTTCTTCACTAATATCCTTACAATTGGTGATCCTTGCAACAATATCACCAGCATAGAATACCAGAATTTGATCTGCTAGACTAAAAACTTCAGAAAGATCAGAACTAACTAATAATATTGCTGTTTGCTGTTGGCATAAATTAATGATTTTTCGATGAATAAACTCAATTGCTCCTATATCAACCCCTCTTGTTGGTTGATTTGCAACCAAAAGATCGGGTACTTTTTTTGTTTCTCTGGCAACAACTACTTTTTGCATATTGCCACCAGATAACATGTCTACTTTTTGTAAGGCATCTTCGCATTTGATTTGATAATCCATAATGCTTTCTTTTGATACCTCTTCTACTCTTTTTTTATTGATAAAAACTCCCTTGCTGACATCTTTTAATGAAATAGAGATTAAATTATCAGCAATAGAGGATGATAAATCAACACCATATAATGTTCTATCTTCTGGAATATGAGCTTCACCCATATCACGAATTTGCTTAATACTTTTTTTTGCAATATTAATATTATTAATAGTCACATTACCAGAATAATCTTGATCTAATCCAGTAATAATGTCTACTAATTCTCTTTGTCCATTTCCTTCTACTCCACAAAGACAAACAATTTCGCCTTGTTTACATGAGAAAGAGACATGATTCAATACTGTTTTCTTATTGCTATTTATTTTAGTTACATGATCAACGGTTAGAATAACTTTTCCAATTTTTCTTTCTGGTTTTATTACTTCATGAATTACATCACGGCCTACCATAAGTTTAGATATTTCTTTTTCGGAAATATCTTTTACATCAAACATACCAATAAATTTGCCATTTCTCATGATTGTAATACGATCACAAATTTGTTTAATCTCACTTAATTTATGAGTAATGATAATAATAGTATATCCTTGTTGCTTCAATAAAGATAATTGCACAAAAAACTCCTGTGTTTCTTGAGGAGTTAATACAGCTGTAGGTTCATCAAAAATTAAAATTTTTGTGTTTCTGGCTAAAGCTTTTAGGATTTCAACTTTTTGTTTTTGAACAATTGATAAATTTTCTACTATTTCTTCTGGATCGATCTTCATTCCAAATTTTTCTGCCAATTCATTAACTAATTCATTTGTTTTTTTATGGTCAATTATTAAATTTTTTGTGATTTCTATCCCCAAAAAAATGTTTTCTGCAACTGTAAGTTCATTTACAAGCATAAAATGTTGATGTACCATTCCAATACCTAAACTATTAGCTACTAGAGGAGAGGTAATTTTTACTAGTTGATCGTTTAAATATATTTTACCACTAGTTGGTTTTTCTAATCCGTATAGTATTTTCATGAGCGTGCTTTTTCCAGCACCATTTTCACCAGCAAGAGCATGAATTTCGCCAGCAAAAATTTCGATAAAAGCATTGTTGTTAGCAACAATGCCGTTATCATATATTTTAGAAATATTCATCATTTTAATAATCGATTTTTTCATAGTATATCTATTTTACTTTAACATCATCCTCAAGAGCATTGAATTCTGCTAGTGTTAAATCATAGGTTGATTTTATAGTAATTTCTCCATTAATTATTTTAATTTCTATTTCATCAATAAAAGTACGTATTTCTTGCGGAATAATCTGCAAATAATACTCATTTTTAGCTAAACCAATGACAGATTCGCCATTGATAATTGTATCAAGTCCCATTTCAACAACTTTATTAAATTCTAGTGTATTATGATGAAAAGCTAGAATCGCATCAAATAATGATAAATCAACTCGTTTCAACACACTAGTAACAATTCGGCGTGCTTTATCAAGATCTGCAGTATCACCAGTTGAAAAGTAATGATATTGATCACTGTCAACACCAATAATATACTTTTCGATGGCTTTGGTTTTAAATAATTCGCTTGCAGCATCGATACAGCCTAAACCCGATTGTGAAGCTGCTTGAAAAAGAATTCCGACACCGTTATTATATTGGCTTAATGCTTGAGCCTTGCCTGTAGTACTATCAGTAAAGCCCCCCACATAAGAACTATAGGTTTCTGTTTTAGAATACTCTCCTAAAGAATTCACATATTGAATTCCTTGATAATATCCAGCAGCAAAGTCTTTAATAATGTCTGATTTTAAACCACCAATAAACCCTGCCTTTTTAATACTTTGGCTAGATTGTAGTTGTTGTAGCCAAGTGGCAGCAAGAACACCAGCTAAAAAAGATCCTTCATTTTGCATATATTTAATTGAATAGACATTATCAAATGTTTTTCCTTTTGCTTCTTTATTAATGTCTGAATCAAATATAATAAATTTCTTTCCTGGATATAAAGGGGCAATTCTTTGTAGCTTTTCACGCATTTGATCCGTACCAACGATAATTAAATCATATTTATCTCCTGATTCACACACTTCTCGTAGCGA
>JAEZSA010000015.1 GCA_023422115.1 Bacillota bacterium
GATTATTACCAATAGGAAGACTTCTAAAGAAAACACCAGCGGAGATTCTTTCTAAATATGATATATAAACGTGATCAACTGATCACGTTTTATTTGATATGAAAGATATTTGACATAATTATTTTAACCGAGTATAATAAATACTACCAAAGGGGAGATTACCATGTTTTTAAGCTTTTTTAGAACAATAGGAATTATTACATCCATAATTCTTTGTGCTATTTTAGTCGTTTTATTTATTTGTTTAATGAAAGCGATTATTTTGCGTAACAAAGAAATAAGAATATTGCCTAAAAATGATGTTGATAAAGATGTCCGTTTTAATTATGGAAAAAAATTACAGGAATTGGTTAAAATCACAACAACAAGCAACGAGACCGAAGAACAATATCACGAATTCCGTGAAAAATTAAAAAATGACTACCCTTTTATTCATGAGAATTTCAGAAAAGAAAGAATAGATGGAAATGCTATTTTTACATATAAGAACAAAGTAGAGGGAGCACCGAATATTTTATATGCAACGCATATTGATAGTAAAATGATATTAGAAGAGCCTTATATGACTCAAAAGCATTTGTATGGTAGTGGAACCTATGATGCAAAATCATTGCTGTTTATAATTTTTGAAGCAATCGAAAATATTTTAAAACAAGATAAAGAATTAAAGAACAACCTAATAATTGTTATGACGAAAGATGATGAAGATAGTCGACAGGGAGAAGACAAAATTATCGATAAGTTTTTACGAGAAGGGAAATTTTTTGACTTGATTATCGAAGAAGGTAGTGGAATAATGGATCCCATTTCTTCGGGATTAAGAAGCCACTATGCATTTGTAGGTATTGGAGCAACTGGAGAAGTAACCTTCCGTTTTAAGACCAGTAAAGCTGCTAAAGGAGAAGCGAGACTTCAAAATTTTGTTTTTGAAATCTCTAGCAATCAAATATTCAAATCAAAAATCGATGAGCAAACAAGAATGACAATCAAGGCAATCGCACGAGATATGACCTTTGCTAATCGAATTATTTATAGCAATTCTTTGATTTTCCGCGGTTTAATAAAACGATTTATTGATAATGATCAAGTTGAACTTTCTCGCGTTTTAAAAACGCAGGTAAAAGCAGGTCCGGTAGAAGAAAACGACACGGATTACTATGTAGATGTTGTTTTTGAATTAGCTAATCATGATAATGTTGCTGATGTGTTGTGGGCTATTGATAAATATATGTTAAAGTATAGTGTTGATTATGAAATGATTTCTAGCAAAGAAGGAACAAAACTTACAGGAACCAATACAAAAGCATATAAAACAGTGACGAAAGTTATTAGAGAAAACTTTAATAATGTTTATGTTGCTCCGTGGATTATTACTTCCATATCGGAAAATCGAGAATATGATCGCGTCAGTGATAATGTAATCAGATTTTCACCGCTTTACTATTCACATAATGCTAAAATTAATCGAAAAACAAGTAATGAATATGTTTCGCTTAATTCGCTAGCAAAAGGTGTCAGTTTTTTTGAGAAATTAACGAGAGAATATAATAAGAGGTAAGCCAATGATTTGTAAGAACTGTAAAGAAGAAATTGTAGAGAACGCCATTTATTGCCCTCATTGTGGGTTTATAGCTACCTCTGAAATAGAAAAAGAGGTTGCAAGAAAAGAAAACTTACCTTCTGCTGATTTGTGGGGGAAAGTTGTATTATTAATGGGATTTTTATCGATTATCTTATCGCTTATACCAATCAGTAAAATAGTGATTGTTATTGGAGGAATTATTGGACTGATTGCATTGTCTTTCGCGATATATCAAAGCATAAAAAAGAAACACAAATTATCAACGTTAACCATTATTGTTGCAGCGATAGGTTTTGTGTCTCATATTAGTTGGTTTTTATTTATCACTTATATATTATAAAAAAAAGCAGTTAAACACTGCTGTTTTTTTTGATTTGATCCGCTAAGCGAACAAAATCTTCAGAACTTAATTTATTTTCACTAAATTTAATCTGGATTTTGTCGTTGACATAACGAGGAATAATGTGAATATGAAAATGTTGAATGGTTTGACCTGCAATTGCACCATTATTACTTAAAATATTAATTCCTTCTACATCTGGCAAAGCTTTGATAGCTTTTGATAACATTATTACAACGTGAAAGATTTTGTTTTCCTCATCTAAATCTACAATCGTTTCATGATGAACTTTGGGTATTACTAAGACATGGCCGATTGTTGCTTGTGATATGTCTAAAAAAGCGACGAAATCACGATCCTCATATACTTTATAAGCGGGAATCTCTCCCTTTGCGATTTTACAAAAGATACACATAGTAGTCCTCCTCTTTATAATAATTATATAAAAAGTTATTATAAAAAGCAACAATGTGATAGAATATAAAAAGAGGTTAGAAACATGGTAATAAGGAAAAAGAAAATTCAAGAAATTATTTTACTTGCAATCTTGGTTGCGTTGGCAACCATTCTATCGTATATTGACAGTTTGGTATCGCGAATAGCTTTTTCCTTTTTACCAACAGCCAAAATAGGAATTGCAAATATCATTGTTTTGTTTGCGATATACAAATTAGATTTTCAAAGAACGATTATAATTGTGATTTTAAAATCGTTTTTAGTGGGATTAATATTAGGAAGCCCTGTAACATTCATCATTAGTTTCAGTGCAACAATGGTTAGTTTTTTAGGGATGTATCTGTTACATAAAGGATTAAAAGAAAAAGCATCAGCAGTAGGAATTAGTGTTATGGGGGGAGCTCTTCACATTATTGTACAACTGTTGGTAGTTGCTATGATTTATCAACTAGGAGAAGTTGTCATCAGTTATGGAGCGATACTCTTATTTGGCTCATTAATAACGAGCATTATTATTGGACTGCTAGCCAATAAAGTAATTCAATATATTCAATTTGAATAAATTAATCGTAAAAGCACAAAAAAAGTTTTCCAAATAAAATACTCTATGATATAATGTAGTATTAGTAAGAAGGAGAAATTTATGTTCAACAAAGTATTAAAAGCAATAAAAGATCATGAAACGATTATTATACATCGTCATTCACGACCTGATGGAGATGCGTTAGGAAGTCAAATTGGCTTAAAAGAAGCAATTAAAGCAACGTATCCAAGAAAAAAAGTGTTTGCTGTTGGGGATCGATTGGATAGATATAGTTTTATTGGGGAAATGGATATCATCGAAGATTGGCTATACAAAGATGCCTTGGTTTTTATTCTTGACACTTCAGAAACATTTATGATCAGTGATGATCGTTATAAGATGGGGAAATATGTTATTAAAATAGACCATCATATTTATAAAGAATCATATGGAGATATCGCTATAGTAGATACCGAATATGAAAGTTGTGCGGGGTTAGTCGCTGATATTATCTTTAAAATGAAATTAAAGGTAACAGAAAATGTTGCGAAAGCATTGTACATAGGACTGGTAACAGATAGTGGACGTTTTCGTTATGAATCGACAACATCAAGGACATTCTTAACAGCAGCAAAATTGCTGGAAACAAAGTTCAACATGACAGAAGTTTATAGCAATCTATATTCAGATGATTTAGAAATGGTACGATTAAGGGCTAATTTTGTTCTTCGCTTTCAATTAACGAAAAACAATGTTGCTTATATTAAGACAACAAAAGCAGATTTAAAAGAAATGGGAATTGATTTTTATTCTGTTTCGCGAACGATGGTCAATACGATGGCAGGAATTAAAGGAATTGAAATCTGGGTTAATTTTACCGAAGATGAAGAAAACAATGTTGTTGTCGCAGAAATAAGATCGAGTAAGTATAATATTAACACCGTGGCAACAAAATATGGCGGCGGCGGGCATAGGGGAGCTAGTGGCGCTAGTTTGAAATCGTTTGAAGAAGCGGACCTTATGTTAGAAGACTTAGATAAATTGATGCAAGAGGATAACAATGGAAAAGAAAGAAATTAAAAAACAAATCATTAATAAAATAGTCGAATACGATAAAATAATCATCTGTCGTCATGTGCGACCAGATGGCGATTGTATGGGATCTACGCTTGGATTGAGAGCAATTTTAAGAGAAAGTTTTCCCAACAAAAAGGTTTATAGCATAGGATATCAAACGGCAGAATATTTAAAGTTTTTACCACCAGAAGATGAGAAACTTCCCGAAGAAGAATATAAGGATGCGTTGGTAATTATTCTTGATACTGCAAATAGTGATCGTGTGGATAATCCTTATTATCAATTAGGAAAAGAAACGATAAAAATCGATCATCATATTAAAGTAGAGGATTTTGCCACCATTAATTATGTTGATGAAGAAATACCAGCAACCGCTTGTATCATTACAGAACTATACGAAGAAAACAAAGATATTTTGAAAATGAATCAAGAAGCGGCGCTTGCTTTATATGTTGGAATTACTACCGATACAGGAAGATTTAGATATCGAGGGGTTACCGCTAAAGTATTAAGACTTAGTGCAATTCTTCTGGATTATGATTTGGATTTAGAAAAAATATATGCGTATTTATATTTGAAAGATAGCGCTTCTCTTAAATTACAAGGAGATGTCTATCGAAAATTTAAAGCAACTCCAAACGGTGTTCTTTATATCCATATTACCCAAAGAATGCAAAAAAAATACAATCTTTTGCCAGAAGATGCTGCTGCGTTAGTAAATAGCCTTGATTCTGTCAAGAACAGTTTAATTTGGATTATTTTTGTTGATCAAGCGGATAAGACGATTCGTGCAAGAATTCGTTCACGCTTTGTTGCGATTGATAAGCTAGCGAATAAATATCATGGTGGAGGACACGCTAATGCAGCGGGAGCAACCATGTATAACAAAAGAGAAATAAAACAATTAATAAAGGAAGCTGATGGAGTATTACAAGAATTTAAGAGTAAAGAAGAAGGTTGGTTATGAGAATATTAGTCACAAACGATGATGGATTTCACGCGGAGGGATTACAAATATTAGTCGAGAAGGCAAAAAAATATGGTGAGATTTTAGTAGTTGCTCCCTTGGTTGAGCAAAGCGCAAAAAGCCATTCAATTTGCGTTCGACGAGGAATAAAAATATCTCAGAGTACTAAATTTTCAGGAATAAAATCATATGTTGTTGATTCCACACCAGCGGATTGTGTTCGATATGCATACTATGGATTACATGAGGACTTTGATATTGTTTTCTCGGGAATTAATCGAGGATTTAATCTTGGCGATGATATTTTTTATTCTGGAACAGTGGCAGGAGCAAGCGAAGGCGCACTAATAGGGAAAAAAGCAATTGCCTTTTCTAGTGATTGGCAAGGTTATGAAGGAGCCATTACTCATTTTGAAGCGGTTATGGAATACATTTTTCAATATAAAATGCTAGAAAAAGCAGATGTTTTAAATGTTAATTTTCCGCGGCAAGTAAAAGGAATAAAAATCGCAAAACAAGGATATACTCATTACGACTGCCATTTTGATCAAGAAAATGAAGAGTATTTTCAAAGAGGAAAACCTCGATTCGATTTAGAAAAAGAAAAAACGGATAGCGATGTTCATGCAATAAATGATAATTATATTACAATAACACCATTAACCATTGATAGAACAGATTTACGTGCATATCATGAAATTGTAGCTGCCGTCATGAGTAAAAATAAGAAATAAATAACTTGAAAAAAAGATATTAAGGGTGTATAATACTGATATTAAATGGAGGGAAATAAATGAATAACAATAATAATGATTCGCTGATTGAAATTGCTTTGCGAATTATGAAATCAAAAAGAAAAGAACAACCTCTGGCTAAAATATGCAAAGAAGTTTTTGAGATTAAAGGAATTAAACCTGAAGATGAACATAAATATCGCACACAATTTCAAATGGACTTTATGTTAAGTGGCTTGTTCATTTGTTGTAGTGAAAAAAAAGGAGTAAAGTATTGGGATTTGAAGAATCGTCAACCTTCTAACTTCCTTGATAAGGAAAGTAATTATGCGGAAGATTTATACAGCGATGATGAAGATGTAATTAAAAATGAATTGAGTGATGAAATTGATTATACTATCATCGGTGAAGAGAACGAAGCATACGTTGAAGAAGATGATGAAGAAGAGGAAGAAGAAGCAACTGATGAAATCGAAGAAGAGTTACGTTCGGGTGGTTATTATGATGAAGAACACAAAGAAAGTAAAACTTATGAGATTGAAGAAGAGGATGAAGAAGAAGATAGTTACGATGATAAGGATTTATAATGTTGGTGAAAACCAACATTTTTTATATTCAAGATAAAGTGAGAAAAATCTTGATAAATCGTTTTCATTATGATAAACTTATAGGGTATATAAAGAGACAAACTTCTTAAAAGAGAAGCTCTTTCTTATTCTATATTTCAAGGAGGAATGAAATGAAAAAATGGATAGCATTTTT
>JAEZSA010000122.1 GCA_023422115.1 Bacillota bacterium
ATTCCCAGATATTGATAATTATAATCCTGGTCAAAAAGAAGCCTACAATCAAAAATGGTCAGATTTAGGCGATGTTCGTGTATGGGAGAAAATGGGATATGGTATTAAAGTATATAAAACCTTTAAAGCGCGTGAATTATGGAATTTAATCAATATTTGTGCTACATATTCTGCTGAACCTGGTATCTTCTTTATAGACAATGCTAATGATATGACAAACACAAAAGCTTATAATCAACAAGTAGTATGTACAAACCCTTGTGGTGAACAACCACTTGCTCCATACTCTGTTTGTAATTTAGCGGCTATTAATCTTGCAAATATGGCAAACCATGAAACAAAGGATGTAGATTGGGAAAAACTAAAAAAGACCATCGATGTTGCAATTAGGCTACAAGATAACGTTATTGATCGTACTACTTACTTCTTGGAAGAAAATAAAATTCAAGCTTTAGGTGAAAGAAGAATCGGTCTTGGTGTTATGGGATTACATGATTTAATTATTTATTGTAATCTACGCTATGGTAGTAAAAAAGCCAATCGTTTTGTTGATAAATTATTTGAATTTGTTGCAACTAATGCCTATAACGCCTCTATCAACCTTGCGAAAGAAAAAGGAAGTTTCCCTTTCCTTGATCAATATGGCTCGCGTGCAAAATTTGTTGAAAGCGGATATATGAAAAAAATGCCAATGCAGATTCGCGAAGATATCTTAAAATATGGAATAAGAAATTCACATCTATTGACCATTGCTCCAACTGGTTCAACTGGAACTATGGTGGGTGTTTCTACTGGTCTTGAACCATACTTTGCTTTTAAATATTATCGCAGTGGCCGTTTGGGTAAATTCATGGAAGTAAATGCTCCAATTGTTGACAACTATGTAAAACTTTACCCTGAATATGATCATGAACATCTTCCTGATATTTTCGTTTCAGCAATGGAATTATCTGCTGAAGAACACGCAGATGTACAATGTATCATCCAACGTTGGGTTGATTCTTCTATTTCTAAAACAGTAAATGCACCAAAAGGTTATACAGTTGAAGATGTTGAAAAATTGTATATGCGCTTGTATAAAGGAAAAGCAAAAGGAGGAACGGTATATGTTGATGGTAGCCGTGATACTCAAGTCTTAACATTGAAGAAAGAAGATAATCTTCCAAAACAAGTTGAGCTTTCTGATTTAGGTATTGAGATTCAAGAAAATAAAGTAGAAAAAGAAAAAGATGAAATTAATCCTATCAATACAAAGGCTAATCGTAACATTGGTGTTGAAGTAGGAGATATTTGTCCTATCTGTCTACAAGGTGTTGTTGAGGATATTGGTGGTTGTAACACATGTACCAACTGTAATGCTCAATTAAAATGTGGTTTATAAAGATCTCGGCTAGAGATCTTTTTTTCTTTACTAAATATTTTTTTTTGGTATAATAGTAAATTAGGTGACTTACTATGAATAATACTATGAAAAGCATTAAAATGCGAACAATGCCTATTGGAAAACTACTGGCAACAATGAGCATACCTGCTATCTTTTCTATGTTTGTACAAGCGATGTATAACGTAGTTGATACCATGTATATCTCTCGTTATGATGTTGGTGAAGATAATATGATAACCGCTCTTGGTTATGCTTTTCCAATGCAAATGATTATGTTGGCATTATCGCTTGGAATTGGAATTGGTTGTAATATCTTAATTTCACGTAAATTAGGAGAAAAGAAAAACGAAGAAGCTGCAAATATTGCTCGAACTGGTATCATTATGGCAATTGTTGCTGGACTTACTTTCTTTACTTTATCCTTTTTCTTGCCCAAGTTTTTTTTAAACCTAATGTCCAATATCGAAATTATCAAAACGTATGGTATTCAATATTTATCTATCGTAATGATGTTCAGCATTTTTATTTTTGTGGAAATCAGCATTAGTAAAATGCTTCAAGGAATGGGAAGAATGTTAATCCCAATGTTAGCACAATTAATTGGAGCCATTACGAATATTGTTCTTGATCCTATCTTTATCTTTACTCTTGATATGGGTGTTAGTGGTGCTGCAATTGCAACCGTAATTGGCCAAGTTGCGTCGATGCTATTTTGTGTTGGTTATATTATTTTCAAAAAAGTGGACATTAGTTTCAATTTTAGAAATTTCAAATTAAAAGCAACTTACATCCAAGAAATTACTAGAGCGGGTATCCCAGCTATGGTCATGAATTCTATTGCTGCCTTCACAAACATTATCTTAAACAATATTTTAAAAACGTTAAATCCAGAGGAAATTGCTAATGCAGTATTAACAATATATTTTAAACTCCAAAGTTTTGTTTTCATGCCTATTTTTGGCTTAACTCAGGGAGGTTTACCAATCTTATCTTATAATTTTGGGGCAAACATAAAAAAACGATTTATAAAATGTGCCAAGATATTGGTGTCTGTATCTCTAACCTTGATGACAATCGGCTTTCTTTTATTCCAACTATTTCCTAGAAATTTATTAGATGTTCTTGGCCCAGAACCACAAACTATAGCATTAGGAATCCCTGCCTTAAAAATAATTAGTTTTGCCTTTTTCCCTGCTGCGTTTGGAATCATTATGATTTCTATCTTTCAGTCAATTGATCAAGGTTCAAAAGCCCTATTGATGTCTTTATTAAGACAAGCTGCTTTCTTAGTACCTTTTGCTCTTATTTTAGGAAAAATATTTGGAGTTGAGGGCGTCTGGTTGGCTTTCCCTATTTCTGAACTTCTATGCTTGCTCATATTTGCTAGTCCTTTAATTAAATTAGTAAAATTTAGTTTTGCTAAAAAAGATGCTGAATTAATTAACACAATTGCTTAATCAATTGTGTTTTTTTGTTATCCTTCTCGCAATAAAGTGAAAATGATATTCATTGACTATTGATGTGACAAAATGTATAATAATCATAGAAAAGAGGTTTGATATCATGGAGAAAGCGATAATCATAGGCGTTAACACTACAAGCGAAGAACATACTTTCCTTGATGAAATTGAAGAATTAAAAAACTTATGTTTGGCTTGTGATATTGAAATTGTTGATGTCATAACTCAAAATTTGGATTATGTAAATTCCTCAACTTATGTTGGAAAAGGAAAATTAGAAGAAATAAAAATAGCCATTGATAGTTTAGATATAGAAACATTAGTATTTAATGATGAATTAACTCCATTGCAAATTAACAATTTACAAGAAGCATTAGAAATACCTATTTATGATCGAACTTTTGTGATTCTAGAAATCTTTAAACGTCGAGCTAAAACAAAAGAAGCTTTGATGCAAGTTGAAATAGCCACTCTAAAATATAGTCTTCCTCGTCTAGCGGGGTTAAGAAAAGGATTATCACGTCAAAGAGGAGCTGGTGGTGGTTTTTCTCACGGTAGAGGTGCTGGTGAAACTAAACTAGAATTAGATCGTAGAATTACTACTGATCGCATTACCATGTTGAAAAAAGAACTAGAAGAAGCTACTATTCTTAGAAAACAACAAAGAAAAACTCGTAAAGCAAATAATATGCAAACTGTTTGTCTAGTTGGATATACTAATAGCGGAAAATCCAGTACGCTAAACGCCATTTTAAATCATTCAAAGGGTATAAAAAAAGAAGTTTTTCAAAAAGACATGCTTTTCGCAACCCTTGAAACTTCAACAAGATCCATTCAAACAGAAACTAATTTTCGTTTTTTAGTAACTGATACTGTTGGATTTGTAAATAAATTGCCTCATCATTTAGTAGAAGCTTTTAAGTCAACACTAGAAGAAATCACAGAAGCAGATTTAATTGTCCATGTAGTTGATGCAACAAATCAAAACTACAAATCACAAATTGAAATTACTGAGCAAGTATTAAAAAGCATTGGTGTTGAAAATATACCTATTATTTATGCTTTTAATAAAATTGATTTACTAGATGAATATTTATACATCCAACCACAGTTTGAAAAGGCTATCCGAATTAGTGCAACTACTGATAAAAATATTGACAAACTAATTGAAATGATTCAAAAAGAATTAGAACAGGACTTTATTTCTGTTTGTTTGCACGTTCCTTATAATGAACAAGAAATTGTTGAACTTTTAAAGGACAATGGTTATGTAAAAACAATTGATTATCAGGAATCTCAGATAGAAGTTCAAGGAAAGATTCCAAAACGTTTATTAAGTAGAGTAGAAAAATATCAATAAATAATACCACTAGGAAAATCCAATCCTAGTGGTTTTTTATATAAAAAAATGGGTTTATACACCCATCTTATAAAACAATATTAAACTCTTCTTCCAACATTAATCTAAAAATAATTTGTTTATCAAAATATTCAAAATCCATATGAATTAATTCATATTTATCATAACCGGTAATACCAAAATCATTTAAATCAGTATTGATATCGATTAAATAACAATAATAAATTTCTTTCTTTTTACCAGTAATGGTTACTACACCATATTTCTTAATCAGTTCTTCTGGTACATTCAGTTTTAACTTTCGATTATAGTCCTCGATCATTTGATCAATAAAGGACGTTTTTTTCATATGTAAAATGATTCCTTTTTTATCCTTTAAAAATATTTGAGTACCATGCTTATAAACCAAATACAAATGTTCTTTTTTTTGTGTAGTATAAATTAATTTCTTTCTTTTAAAACTGAATCCTTCTCGATTTCCTTTTATAAATAATGTTGTTGGAATAATAATAGTATATAGTAAAGAACTTCCACCAAATACGATATATGTAAATGGAGAATAAGCCTCCAGATAAACATAATTATCAAGATAGAATGCTAAAGAAAATACTATTGTTAAAAATAATCCGATAATTAAATGAATTAATCCTCTAATTTTCGGATTCATTGTTGTTATTATACCATTCACTATAAAAAAGATTAATCCTAATCCTAAAACAGCACTAGCTGCTTCGCGCAAATAAATCATATTCTATCTTCCTATCATTTCATATATTGAAGAATGGCTTTTAAATATACCTCTACTCCTAGTTTAAAGACATCTTCATCAACATTAAAGCGAGAATTATGAAGGGGATATAAGCAATCTTTTTCTTCATTGCGAATACCCAAGCACATCATTACTCCTTTTGCTTTATTAATATAATAAGCAAAATCATCAACCCCCATAGAAACTGTATCTAATTCAATATAATTTTCAATTCCAATGGTATCAATAACAACTTTTTTTAATACTTCACAAACTTCAGGTGTGTTAATAGTTAGGATGACTCCCTCTCGATAATCCAATTCATAATTTCCTTGATGAAGGCAAGCTACACTCTTCACGATTTCTTCTATTTGTTTTTTAATTTTTTCTTTGGTTTCTTTATTATAAGTCCGTACTGTTCCCTTTAGATAAGCATAATCAGGAATAATATTGAATGCTTTCCCCGCTTCCATAACACAGATAGAGATTACTGATTTCTGAGTCTGATCTAATTGTCTGCTTTTCATATTTTGGATTAGTTGATACACTTCTACAGCCATTTGAATTGGGTCAATGGATAAATGAGGATAAGCCGCATGTCCTGATTTCCCAATTAATTTAATAGAAATATCATCACAACTTGCATTGAATTCTCCAAACTTGATACCGATTTTTCCAGCTTCAATCGCTGGATTAACATGAAAAGCAAGAAATACATCGACATCATCCATCAATTTATCTTGACAAACTAATTCTCCTCCTGCAGTTGGTCCTTCTTCTGCTGCTTGAAAGATAAACTTTAATTGTCCATTTAGTTCAATTTTTTCTTCCACTAAATATTTAATCAAAGTTAAAAGAATGGCACCATGAACATCATGTCCACAAGCATGCATTCTTCCTTGAATCTTTGATTTATATTCAACTTGATTCATTTCTTCAATTTCCAAAGCATCAACATCCGCACGAAAACCAATTGTTGGCTTATCTGTTTTGGTTCCAAGAATAGCAACAATACTACTGCGTCCTATTCCTGTATAGTATGTTACATTCAACTTATCTAATTCTTGAGAAATAAACTTTACGGTATTATCAATATCAAATCCAATTTCTGGATACATATGCAACTGTCTTCTAACCCAAACGGCATATTCTTGATATCTATCCTGTTCTTTCAACATTTGCTTCTCCTTAATTCAATGAATTATAAATAATATTCCCTTTACTAATTGTCATATAAACATTTAGGTCTTTATCGATAATGGTTAAGTCAGCAATCTTTCCTAAAGCGATAGAACCTCTATTGTTATCAATTCCCAAATTTCTTGCAGGATTGATTGTTGCTAGATCAATTGCTTTTTCTAAACTAATTCCTAAAACATTAATTATGTTTTTGATTGCTTGATTCATTTTTAAGGTGCTTCCTGCTAATGTTCCATCTTCTAGACGAGCTTCTCTTCCCTTAACAGTAACAGCTTGTCCACCAAGACTATAAATACCATCTGGTAAATGCTTTGATTCAATAGCATCTGTTACTAGAATAATTTTATCTAGTCCCTTTACTTTACATAAAACTTTAATAGCTTCTGGACTCACATGGACCAAGTCAGCAATTAGCTCTGAGTAAATGGTATCTGATAACATGATTCCACCCACAGTTCCGGCTTCACGATGATGAAGAGGTTTCATGGCATTATACGTATGCGTTGCAGAAGTTACTCCATTTTTAGCAGCTTCTAGTACTTCTACTGCTGTAGCATTAGTATGACCGATACTAGCAACGATTCCTTGCGAGAATAAATAATTGCATAAATCTTTTCCGTTTTCTTCATAAGCTAAGGTTACTTGTTTAATATTATTTCCACTTACTGCTTGATAGTGCATAAACTCTTCTACACTACAAGGAACAATATATCTTTCTGGCTGTGCACCTTTAAATTTTGGAGAAATGAAAGGCCCTTCAAGATGAGTACCTAGAACAAAAGCCCCTTCTTTATTTTCATTTTTTATATATTCTTTGATGTTTTTCAATGCCTTATCAATATTTTCTTCGCTTTGTGTCATCGTTGTTGG
>JAEZSA010000127.1 GCA_023422115.1 Bacillota bacterium
GTATCAATGAGTGCTGTACACTCAGAAAAAGGACTGTGCACGAAAATAGCTTCCCCATTTGCTAAATCAAGAAAGCTTACCTCACCTTGAATGTTGAAAACAGGAGCATATCGCAAACAGAAAAGAAACAAGAAAAAGAAAGAAAGAATTGTCTTTCGATAACAACATTTTTTAAAGCAATAGAGGATTCCAACAATGAATAAATAGAAAACGATTATTTGCCAATTTTCAAAATGAGGAAATGGAAACCTAATATTAATGTACTTACCACTAATAATGATTAATTTTTCAAAAACTACAAGGACATATTGATAAATTTCTGCTAGAAAAGGAACAATAAAAACAATTAAAGTAAAAGGAAGAATGAAACAAGAAAAAAAGGCAATGTAAATAACATTAAGAAAAGGAGATAAAAGATTAATTTGATAGTTGAAATTGATGATTAGAGGAAAAGTAATCACTATGGCAATCGAAGATATTATGAAAACTTGATACTGGTTTTGATATTTCTTCAACAATGGAGATACTAAAATGATCGTAAAAGCCATAAGAAAACTTAACACAAAACCTAAATTATAGATGTAATATGGATTAATAAGTAGCAAAATAACAAAAACGAGCGAAATAACATCTATAGATTTTAAACCAAATTTTCCTTTTTTATTTATTAAATTACCAAAGTATAATAAACAAGCTCGTAAAATGGACGCCCTAAAGCCAGTTACTATTAAGTAAAGACTTAATAAAATAATTGTAATAATCGTTGTTGTTCTTTCAGTTCCTTTTAAAAAAGACAAGATTTGCTTTATAATGATTACTAACAAACCAATATGCAATCCCGAAACAGCAAACAGATGACTAATTCCATTGATTTGTAGTCCTTCAGCAAATTCTTCTGTAAATTGACCATCGTCTCCTAAAATGATTGCTTTAATAAAAGTCTGCGTTTTATTGGGAAAATAAGAAATGTATTGATTTACTGCAAATCCAATCCCACTCAAAGAAAATTGATGTTTGATTACACTAATTTGCTCACTAAGTAATACTTGATTGATCTTTTGTTGGCTCAAATATTTAAGATAATTGAATCCATTCTCTAGTCTTTGGCCACTGACATCTAAACTAGTCCCTTTGATTAAAACTTCATCTCCGGGTTTCAAAGGAAAAAAATCATAATCATACACTATTTTTTTATAATAGTTGTTTCGAATAATAAGTTTATTGTATTCTTCTTTCTCTTCTATCACAATAATTGTTCCTTTTATTTCATTTGCTTTTATAAAGTTATAATTTTCTTTTATCAGAAAAAAATGAATTGAAAAAGACATAAAAACTATAATGAGAATCAGAAATATTTTCTTGCTTTTACAATAGCAATAAGTACAATATAGAATCACTAAAGGAAAAGTAAATAAATGATTGATGAAAATTATAAACAAAAACAAAGCAAAAGCAACAACAAAGTAATTATTGATTAATTCTCTATAAACATATGTCATCTTTAATCTGTTCAAAAATCGCAGCAGATATCCCCTTAACATTCATAATCTCCTCAATAGTTTTAAAATTTCCCTTCGTTTCACGATACTCAATAATTCTTTCAGCGATTGCTGGACCAATTCGAGGAAGTTTTTGTAGTTGCTCTAGAGTCGCTGTATTAATTGATATTTTCTTTTGAAATTCTTCAACAACCAAACTTGGAATAGTTAACATCATTCCATCAGTAATCTTTTCTGCCAAATTGATATCTTTTAAACTAGCATTTTCTGTTGTCCCTCCTGCTAAACATATGGCATCATGAATTCTCTTATCTTTGTCTATCAAATATAATCCTGGATATCTCACCTCTCCTTTAATATAAATAACATATTGTATTGCTGTTATTTGTATATTATCATTATCTTTATTTTCTTCTATTGGTATTTCTGTTTGATTTGTCCAATAAATTCCCAAACAAATCAAAAGCAAAAGAATAACGATGATTATTATCGTTTTTTTCTTTTTATTCATCCTCATCACCTCAACCATATATTAGCATTTTTTTATTGTTATTATTTTTTTTGTGTAATATAATGAAGGAAAGGTGAAACTCATGAACAAACTAATCATCACTGCTTTCGAACCATTTGGTATCATCCCTACAAATTCATCGTTAGAAGTCTTAAAGGCGCTTTCTGATGAGTTCCAAAAAATAGTTCTTCCCGTCTCTTATGAGAAATGCGAAGATATCATTAAAAAAATACTGTTAGAACAGCAACCTGATTACTTATTGCTATTGGGTCAAGCACAAAATCGTCGTACTATTGCATTAGAACAAATAGCAATCAATTACATCAATACCCCCACTCGAGATAATGATGGAAAATTCTATTTAAATCATCTGATTAAAGCAGATGGAAATCATGGTTATTTTAATACCATTCATGCTGATAAGATTGTTGAAGAATTAGCTCTAAATCATCCTATACATCTATCTTATTCTGCTGGTGTTTATGTTTGTAATTATACATTCTATCTCGCTTTATATTATATTAATAAATACCATTTACCAACAAAAGTTGGCTTTATTCATTATCCTTTGTATCTAAACCAAATGGAAGGAGAGTCTTCTATCATAGAATTAAGTACAATGATAAATACAACAAATCAAATCATTCAATTACTATTCGAAAAAAAAGAGTCTAGTTATTAACTAGACTCGCTTTTTATTTTTTCTTTGTGGATAATTTTAGTACTGATAAGAACAAGAAGACTACCCCCGTGATGGCAACAATTAGAATACTTGCAACCGTTGATACTTCTTTATCGCCAATATTATAGATTACTCCCATTAGTTCTTTAAAGCCAGTCACAGCTTCTTCTGGTGCTCCAGCAAAAGAACTAGTCATCGGTTCTTGCATCATGACCTGCCTAAACAAAGCAGCAGAATGCGATGGAGGGAATAGTTTAACGACCCATTGTACCGCTTCAGGAAGATTTCCGATTGGTAAGTAAATTCCTGTTAGAAAACCGATAATCGTACCAATAATCGTGCTGGCTGTAGAAAAAGCATTGTTGCTTTTAAAGAACAGAACGATAAATAACATAATTGCAGTATTCGTAAAAGTAGAAAGTACTAATATCCCCAATACTTTCACCAATACTAATAAACTCATCAGTTTCCCGCCATTAATTAGAATATACACTTCTAATATTGCAAGTGTAATGATACTTATAATCATTCCAATCAAAAAGGCACTAAGAATATAACCACCTACAATGCTACTTCTTTTTAATGGCGATGCAATAAAATCCTTTTCGATTTTTCTCGTTTTATCTTCTACCATTGTACCAAAGGCACCCATAGTTGTTGTTACAGAGACAACTGCCATTAAACCAGATGCTATCCAGCTATCCATTAAAAATCTTGCTCCTTCAAACTCTAAACTTCCAGTCCATACATCCCCTAAAAACAAGGCATATAAACCAACAATAATGAAAACGGCAAGAAGAGAAAAGAAAACAGAAGTTCGATCTTTAAAAAACACCAATAGATTTCGTTTTGAAAAAGCTATCATTCTCTTATCTCCTTTCCTGTAATACCAATAAAAGCATCATCCATAGTTCCACGGATTACTTCAAAGCCAGAAATGTCAGCCCGGCATTTGTCTATAATACTAAGAGACTCTAACGTGTTTCCTATTTTAACAATTAATTGATTTGCAATTTTCTCGTATTCAATTTCATTATTTAATAATACATCTTCTATTTTTTCAATATTCTTACTAGAAAGGATTAATTTATCACAAGCATAAGTCTCTTTTAATTCCGCAGGAGTTCCTTTTGCTGCGATTAATCCATCATCAATCACAATAACAAAATCAGCATTCGCTGCTTCTTCCATATAATGAGTCGTTAAGAATATTGTCATCTTTGTCTTTTTTTGTAAGGTGCTAATGGTTTCCCAAATCATTTTTCTTGTTTGTGGATCAAGCCCTGTTGTTGGCTCATCTAAAAATAAAATTTTTGGAGTATTAATTAAAGCTCGTGCAATATCACAACGACGTCTTTGCCCACCAGATAAATTCTTGTATTGACGTTTTAATAAATCTTTAATTTCAGTAATTTCTGCAACATATTCAATTGCTTGTTTTAATTCATTTCCTTTTAAACCGTAAAATGCTCCTCTTGTTTGTAAATTTTCTTCAATTGTCAACAAATTGTCTAGCAATCCATCTTGAAAAACTGCTCCAATAATAGACCTGATTACATCGTCTTTCTCTCCAAGTTTATTTCCATAAACCCAAATATCGCCTTCATCTTGCTTCAAAAACGTACAAATAATATCAATCGTTGTTGATTTTCCTGCACCATTAGGGCCTAAAAAAGCAAATACTTTACCTTTTTCTACATAAAAGTCAATTCCTTTGACTGCATGAATATTTCCGTAGAACTTATGAAGGCCCTTCACTTCAATTACTTTTTCTTCCAATTTTTGTTCTCCTTTTTAAATTGTATCTATTTAAATTCTATTACATAAAATCATAAGGAGAAACTTCTTCTTCCTGAGGAAGGTTCTCACATGTTTCAATATTTTCTTGATAAGTTCCAGAAAATATTTGCTTGATTTTACGAATCAATTTTGTTTTTCGATGGCTTTCAATCCCTTGAATTCCCCGACTAATTGCTTCAACATTTCCTAACATAATTAAGTACTTTTTCGCTCTGGTAACTGCTGTATAGATTAATTTTCGCTTCAACATCACATAATATTTCAATGTGAAGGGAACCACCACTAAATCAAATTCACTTCCTTGTGCTTTGTGAATCGATATGGCATAAGCATGAGTTAGATCCTCTAATTCTTCTTTCTTGTAGCTAACCAATCCATGATCAAACATGACAGTTAATCCTATAATGGATTTTCCATCAAAATCAAAAGAATATACCATACCAATGTCACCATTCATCACTTGCTTTTCGCTACGATTAACCAATTGTATCACTTTATCATTAATTCTAAATCTGCGAGTCAAATGCTTTAATTCAACATCTTTAAACGGATTAAAGTATTCTTGCATTTTTTCATTTAAAGCATTAATCCCTAGTTCTCCACGATAAAGTGGAATTAGTACTTGAACATCTCGAATCATATCCATTCCTTTTGCTATTGCTTGATCAACCACTTTTATCACATTTTCAAGGATATTCACATCTTCTAATGGGATAAAATTACGATCATGCTGTTTCTCCAACAAGGTTTCAGGAAGAAAGCCATTGTTAATTGCATGAGCAAAATGAATGATAGTAGAATCTTCTGCTTGCCGATGAATTTTATCAAGTACAATCGTAGTAATTTCTTTGGTTGCAATTAAATTTTGTAATACCTCTCCTGGTCCTACAGAAGGAAGCTGATCAACATCTCCTACCATAACCACTTTTGTTCCTGGATATAAACTAGCGAGCAGCCTTGACATCAATAAAACATCAACCATAGAAACTTCATCAATGATAACAAGTTTAGCACTAATCGGATTTTCTGGTCCATAGCGAAAAACTCCATGACCTTCATATCCTAAAAAGCGATGAATTGTTTGTGCTGTTTCATGTTTGGTGACTTCTTTTAAGCGTTTTGCCGCTCTTCCTGTTGGTGCAAGTAAAGCAACTTGATCACGAATGGATTCGTCATTGAATAACTCAACATACGCTTCAATAATTCCTTTTATAATTGTTGACTTTCCTGTTCCTGGACCTCCGGTAACAATCATAATGTTTTCTCTTAAAGCACATTTAATCGCTTGAAGTTGACGTTCTCCATAGGTTATCGTTAGCTTATTGGTTACTTTTGCTAGTGCCTGATCTATTTGATTCAAATCATATCCATAATCAAAATCTTCTTGTAATAAACTAACAATTTTTTGTGCCAACAATCCTTCTGCTAGATAAACACTAGCATCAAAAATGTTTTTCTCATCATCAATATATATTTTCTTTTCTACTTTTAGATTTTGTAAGGCATCGATAAAGATTTCAGGGGTTAAAATATCTTCCTCTTTGTTTAATTCGTTGATACATCTAGAATAAAGATCTTCATACTCAACATAGGTATCCCCATTACTATATGTAATTGCTTTTAGTAGATATCGAATTAAAGCACTGATACGGATAATATCATTTTTCTTAATTCCATTTTCAAGCGCTATTTTATCACACTTAAGAAAACCATACCCTTCAACCAAATCCATTAATCGATACGGATTCTCTTTGATAATTGTAATGACCTGGTCTCCCAATAGTTTCATTAATTTTAAACTCATTTGCATGGTGATGCCCAAGTTCAACAATTCCAGTGTTATTTTTTTCTTATTTCTATTTTCAATCAAAGAATCATAGATAATCGTCTTTTTCCAATCTTCTAACCCTTCGACTTTATCTAAAGCCTGTTTATCTTTTTCTATTTGATCAAGACAATCACTTCCGAGCGTTTCAAATATCTTCGTTGCGGTAATCTTGCCTATTTTAGGAAAGAAATCACTCGATAAATAGGTAATTACTCCCGCAAGGGTCTCTTCACCCCGACGAGAAAATTCTTTAGCCTTGAATTGAATCCCATAAGTAGTGGTAATGAATTCTCCATTAAAATCATATTCTTCATTAATTAAAGGTTTTCGATCAAAATTACAGACCACTGTTAAAATATTAGAAAACAATTTGGCACGATATTTTGCTATTTTATTATCTAAATAATTTAATTTAATCTTAATAATACCATATCCATTTTCTTCATTGAAATAGGTGATTTTATTAACGCTGCCATAAATACTTTCTAACATAACAATCCTCTAATAGTTTCTTTTATCTTGGTTCATATATACTTCGTCAATCGTTCCTCCACCCAACAAGCGTTCACCATCGTAAAATACTGCTGCCTGTCCTGGAGTTACTGCTTTCGCTTTTTCTGGATAGTTTACTTCAAGTTGATCAATCCCTATTTTTTTGACAACGACTTGATAGTCTACCCCACGATAGCGGAATTTTGCTGTACAATGTAGTTCGCCCATTATTTCAGGACCAATCCAGTTTATTTTACTAACAATTGCTTTATTTGAATACAAGTATTCTTGATTTTCACCACGACCTACCAGTAAAACATTTCGTTTTGGATCCTTTCCTAAGACAAACCAGGCATTTCCAGCACCACCCAATCCCAACCCTTTTCGTTGGCCAATGGTATAGTACATGATTCCATCATGTTGCCCTACTACTTCACCATCCAAAGTTTCAATATTACCAGGAATGGCAGGCAAATAGTTCTTCAAAAACAATTTAAAATTACGTTCTCCAATAAAGCATACTCCTGTAGAGTCCTTTTTACCAGCAATATCAAGATTATATTTTTTCGCGAGTTCTCTCACTTCGGGTTTTGTCATTTCCCCAATCGGAAATAATGTTTTTCCAATTTGTTCTTTTGTTAATTGGCAAAGAAAATAACTTTGATCTTTATTGCGATCTAGCCCTCGTAGTAATTGTACTTCAGGAGTGTGAACCGAGCGAGCATAATGCCCCATTGCAATGTAATCAAACCCCATGGTCATTGCTTTTTCCAAAAAAGCTTTGAATTTAATCTCCTTGTTGCACAAAATGTCAGGATTAGGAGTTCGGTTAGCCCTATATTCTTCCAAAAAATACGAAAACACTTTTTGCCAATATTCATCAACGAAATCAATTCGATGTAATTTTACATGGAGTTTTTCTGCAACTTTCATGGCATCTAAGTAATCGACCTCTTGAGGACAAACATCATCAAAAGTATGGGGATTTCCTAAAATATCATTATTTAACGAAGAGTCCCAATTACGCATAAACATGGCTTCCACTTCATAACCCAATTCTTGAAGTTTAATAATGCTTACCGCAGAATCGACTCCACCACTTAAGCCAACTACCACTCTTTTCTTTTTTTGATTCATATTTCACCTAAAGGCTTGCTTTTAATTCAAAGATTATATCTCTTAGCGACATTGCTTGTTCAAAATCAAGATTTTTCGCAGCCTCTTTCATTTCTATTTCTAATTTTTTAATTAATTTCTTCTTTTCTAAATTACTCATGTTTTCCAATTTATTCATGTCAACAATTCCAGCTTCATCAATAAATTCTTTTGTAATGACAATACTATCTGCAATTTCTTTGAAAATAGTTTTCGGTTCAATTCCATGACTAAGATTATGTTTGTTTTGAATGTCACGACGACGATAGGTTTCTGTAATTGCCTTGTTCATTGATTCTGTCATCTTATCCGCATACATAATTACTTTACCGTGAGCATTTCGCGCAGCACGACCAATGGTTTGGATTAAAGAAGTTTCACTTCGCAAGAATCCTTCCTTATCTGCATCTAAAATAGTAATTAACGATACTTCGGGGATGTCCAAACCTTCCCTTAATAAATTAATACCAACTAGAACATCATAAGTTCCCTGTCTAAGAGAACGAATAATTTCTAAACGCTCTAAAGATTTTACCTCTGAATGAAGGTAAGTCACTTTGATTCCTAGTTCTTTTAGATACTTTGTCAAGTCTTCGCTCATTTTTATTGTTAACGTAACGACTAAAGTTCTCTCGTGATTGAAAATTCGTTTATTGATCTCTTTCACTAAATCATCAATTTGATTTAATGTTGGACGCACCTCAATCATTGGGTCTAATAAACCCGTTGGACGAATAATTTGTTCCACAACTTCACCGCTTCGTGATACTTCATATTCACTAGGGGTCGCACTAACATAAATAATTTGATCCAATTTCTGATTGAATTCTTCAAATGTTAATGGTCTATTATCTAAAGCAGATGGTAATCGAAATCCATTATCAACCAAACTCATTTTACGTGATCGATCTCCATTGTACATTCCTCTTACTTGAGGGAGAGTTACATGAGATTCATCAACCACTAATAAAAAGTCTTTCCCAAAGAAATCGATTAATGTATACGGGGTTTCTCCTTCTTCTCGTAAGCTCATATGGCGGGAATAGTTTTCAATTCCACTACACATACCAATTTCTTCCAACATTTCTAAATCATAATTGGTTCTGCTTTCAATTCGTTGTGCTTCTAATAATTGTCCATTGTTCTTGAAGTAGGCGATTCTTGTTTCCAATTCTGCTTTAATTCTGACAATAGCTTCTTTTCTCTTTCCTTCGCTAATTGCAAATAGTGTTGCAGGGAAAAAAGTAATTACTGTTTTTGTACTACTTGTTTTTCCAGTAACAACATCGACGATTTTGATTTTCTCTATTTCATCATCAAAAAATTCCAAACGAATGGCATCACTTTTTTCATACGTGGGAATAATATCAATGGTATCCCCTTTGACACGAAAAATACCACGTTTAATATCATAATCATTGCGTTCATACTGCATTGTAATTAATTTCTCTAATACTTCTTCTCGTTTAATCGTTTGTCCTTGCTTCAATGTAAACATATTCTCTCGGTAATCTTCTGGATCTCCGATTCCATAAATACAAGAAACACTAGCAACAACAATCACGTCATCATGACTCAACAATGAACTAACCGCACTATGGCGCATTTGATCAATATCATCATTGATGCTCGAATCTTTTTCAATATATAAATCTTTGCTTGCAACATAAGCTTCAGGTTGATAGTAATCATAATAGGAAATAAAATATTCCACCTTGTTCTCAGGAAAAAAACTTTTTAATTCACTATATAGTTGTCCCGCTAGCGTTTTGTTATGAGCTAAAATCAATGTTTTTTTACCCGTATTTTGAATTACATTGGCAATTGTAAATGTCTTACCAGTCCCTGTCGCACCAAGAAGGGTTTGTTCTTTAACGTTATTATGAATGTTTTCTGTCAGGCGATGAATCGCTAATGGTTGATCCCCCGTTGGTTGATACTGACTTTGAAGTTTAAACATCGTTTTTCTCCTTCGAATCATTCTACTTTTCTATATTCTAGTGAATACAAAGATAACTTATTCTACCACTTTTCATGATAAAAGACAATAAATTACTAAAATACAACTGACAATTTTCTCATCCTTTTTCTAATATAAAAAGAGCTTATTTTATAAGCTCTTAGCTTATTTTATCAGCTCTTTATTTCTTCTTGGTCAATTGGTAGATGCTATTTATGATATTTTTGATGATTCATAATCGATAAACTACGATAGATTTGTTCTACTACTATCATTCGCATCAATTGATGAGGAAAGGTCATTTTGGAAAAAGATAATGGATAATCGCTTCGCTTCTTCACTTCTTCATCAAGGCCATCTGATGATCCAATAATAAAGGTCAGTAACCGAGGACTGTATAAATAATTATTTTCAATGAATTTAGCAAGACCCACACTATCCAAATTATTTCCAGAAATTTCTAGTGTGATTACATAATCTTCTTTTTTTACATAACTTAAAATACTTTTTGCTTCTTCTTTTAGATTTTTATTGCTATTAGAAGTGGTAACTTCTTTTACTTCTATCACCTGTAAATTACAAAAAGGCTTAATTCTTTTTATATACTCATCAATTCCTTGTTGCAAATAGACCTCTTTTATCTTCCCAACCACAATTAAATTAATATCCATTATATTTCTATTATTTTAATCGCTTCTCTTTGGCGCGCGATTAAAATTTCTCCTTTAAAGGTTTCTGTTAGCTTAGAAATCACCTCTGCTTGAATCGCCTCATCAGAATTACAATCTTCACTAACATGAGCTAAAACAATACATTTATGAATACCCTGGCTCACAGTCTCTAATAGTTCATAGCAATCTTGATTGGACAAGTGTCCTCGCTCTGATAATATTCTTTGTTTTAAAAACCAGTGACGATTGCTTCCAATCAAATTTTCTACAGAATGATTTGCCTCAATAATAAAGGCATCAACATCACTAATCACTTCAATATACTGATGAGGGAAAAAGCCAGTATCTGTAACATAAGCTAGGCTTGATCCATTACTAGAAAAAACGTATCCTAAATTAGAGGCAGCATCATGAGATAGTCCCAAGGTAAGCAAGTCGAAATCCTTAAATTGGTAGTGTCCATTTTCTTCAATAAAAGCAGTATTGTGATTCTTTAACTCTGCTTTTATATCAGTAGGAAGTTTTGCAAATACTTTTTTGTGTAAATAGATATTAGCATTCGTTTTCTTTGCTACAGTTCGAAGATAACGTGTATGGTCATTATGTTCATGAGTAATAAAAATATCTGTTACCAAAGAAAAATCGATTTCTGGTTGCCTAGTTTTTGCTTCACTTAAAGTGATGCCAGCATCGATGAGAATTCTTGCTTCTTTTGTTTCAATATAAGTCATGTTTCCTTTAGAACCACTAGCAATCACACAAAATTTCATAGTTTACCCTCATTAAATATAGGTATATTATATCGTTTTTACCTGTTTATTACAAGACTTTTACAATAAATATGGCAAAGAAAAAAGTGCAGCTTTCTCTTTAAGAATGCTGCACATTTGATTATAAATTATAAATAATAACTATTTGATGTAAGTAAGATTTTCATCGTGATACTTTTCAATTGTCATATCAATTGCTTTCACGAAAGAATCCATTGTATAGTTAGATTTACTGAATGTAATATCCATTTCTTTGATTGATTCATATTGTTTAATGGCAGCGTAGTATCCATCTGTTGCCAATTCTTTAAAGATTGGTGCATAATATGTTTCAATTGCTTTTACCATTTCATCGGTTAAGTCTTCATCAGCTGCATCTTCAATATACTTTTTGATGATTTCTAATGATGGTAATATTTGCGGATCACTTTCTTCTCCCCAAGTAGCTAATGGTGTTGTAGTTAAGTTTGCATATACATGGAAACCATATTTTGTTTGAATATAATCATTATAAATAACCATAGAATCAGAATCAGGATTTGCAAGCCAAATTGATCTAACAGCAGCTTCAAATTCTTCAACCATTTCGCCATTTGTAATTTCGCTTAAATCTTCAAACTTCACTGTTAAACCAGCAGATTTGAATTTTGCAACTTCAATTCCTTCAAATACATAACTTACGCCTTCAACAACAGGTTGAGCAGCGACTGTTTGATCTAAGTTCGCAACAAATCTTGGAGAAGCTTTAAATGCAGCAACAACTGCTTCTAATTTTTCTTTAATTGTTCCTTCTGATGCTGTAACATATGCTTTTACTTGATCTGTTAATTCTTTTGCAAGTGTAACTTGATAGTCAGACCAATCTTTTGGATCTAACATATTGCTTGAAGCAGTAACAGCTTCCATTGGATCTTTGTAAGCAGAAATTAATAAATGAACTCCTGTAGCAGTGAAGATATCTTCTTTAATTTCATTCATTTTTTCTAAATAAAATTGCCATAATGATGATGATTCTTCAGCCTCACTTAAATCACCCAATGCTTTCTTATAATCCGCAATAATATCGCTCTTTAAGAAATACATACGTAATTCTTGTTCATCACTTACACCATAAATACTTTGTAAGAATTCTTCCCATGTCATTGTACTTGGACCATATCCATAACTTTCATAGGCACCTGCAGAGAAGTTTAATTTTTCGTTACTTACTTCAGTTGTTAATTCTTGATATTTTTCTTGGTCTAACCACTTGTCTTTTTCTTTATTTGCTGTACTTGTTGTATCATAATACTTATTGAAATCAGTATTCACTAAGAATCTTTCTTCATTGATTAAAGTAATTGCTAATGAAATTCCATAAATCTTATCCATAGCATCAAATAATTGATCGGTTGTATACTCATGACCTTCAATACTGGCAACTAAGTTATCGCTAGCTTTCTTTGTTGTTTCATGAGTTACTTGATAAGTTTGTGCGCTAGATACATATTGTTTTTCAAGGAATGTGTCATAAATTACTAATCCCTTTTCTTGACGCAATTCAGCCATTTTAGTTTCAACAAATGTACTAGTCAATTTGTTTTCAACAAGCTTTTCATAGATTTCTTCTTTCACTGTGTCTTGTTCTGGAGCAGCAACTTCTGCTAACTTCATAATAAAGCAATAGATTGAACCGCTACTATAACTTTGTGGAGTCGGTGTAAACCATTTTTGTGTATAAGTAACTTCACTACTAGTAGTATAAGAAACCATAGTATTCTTTAAATAATTTTGAACACTTGATTGATAAGCATAAATCTCATCATATGTGTAATGAAGAACATTTGCTGTTTCATCTTCTTCTGAAACCGTTGTTTTAAATTGATATATTCCATCTTCATTCAATGTATATTGTTTTCCTTCAGTTAATACCATACGATTGATTGGATAGGCTTCAGTTTGGAACGCACGAGTTGTATTATACATACTAACCATTGCAGCTACCACTTCATTCGTAGTTAGTGCTACTTCTTCACCATCAACAGTCTTAACCCATCTAGTAAAATCATCGCTTGTATTTGCTGTCGATGTTTTAATTGTGATACCTAATTGTGCTAATGCATTTTTAGCTTGAACTTCTGTAGAGAATGGTACAATCATAGCCCAATATTCAGATTTGTAATTAGATGTATAATAAGAAGCATAATCTGATTCGGTGAAATACTTTTCACTATCTTTCGTTGCTTCTGCATTTTTCTTTGCAATTTCTTCATCTAATTTGTCAGCAGCATATAATTCCTTTGCAAGAATTAAACGATAATGATCTTCAATTTCAGTCATCGAAATAAGACCATAAGATGAAAACATAGTATCTAAGTACTCTGCTTCTGCTTCTGTAATTTCTTCAGCGGTTAAATCCTCTTTTCCATCAGGAAAAGTGGCTTCTTCAATTTCTTCATCGATTGCTTCTTGAGTTACTTTGTTCCAATAGCTAGTGCCTTCTTTTTTAATATCCTTTAGTAAATCTTTATTAATCATTGTTACTAATGAACTAACACCAACATTTTCTTTTAACTCATCATATAGTCTACTATTAGTAAGTTTATATGTGAATTCTCCTTCTTTTGCAGTTAAATAAACGCCATCAGGATCTGTTATAACTGGATTGTCTTTTTCTTTTGATAAGATTGTACATGTCACAGCTGTTCCGATAATAATCAATAAAATAATTATTAACGGTAATGTTTTTTTAATTACGGTTGAACCATTCATAATTTCGCTCCTCATTTAAATTAGTTTTCTTTTTGATATAAAAAATGTGTAATACCCTTTTTATAATGCAACATAAATATTATACTACTTTTTTAAAAAAAGTAAATATTTTTTTGAATAATCTCGGTTTTATCATCATATCCTAGTAAAAAGAGCCCTTAGATATTATATTAAGGACCCTTTTTACAACTTTGATAATAGTAGGAAATAAGAAAGAGAGGGTCTACTAAATTAGGGGTTTTCTAGTAGACTTGTCTCAAGGAATTTTTATCCTATCGACACCTTAATAATAGTATATATAAAGTGCTTTGTAAAGTATTTACATGTATGTTGCATTATTCAAAAAATAAGTTGCACCGAACAATTTTTTATTTTACTTTCGATAAATTATAATAGAATTTAATTAAATGAATCTTAAACTTATAGATAATTTCTATTTTTATTGTTATAATAAATTCATAGATGAGAAGGGGGGAAGGAAATTTTATGCCTGGAAAATATAATATAGAAGAAACTGAAAAAATTGTAGAAAGATTATGGAAAGAATTAGAACCAAAAATCGTAAAATCAATCTGTGAAGAATTTAAACTAGATGAAAGCTGTGATTTTCTAAATGTAGATGAATTGCGTCGTAAATGTTTCGGCATAGACTTTTGTCATATTCTTTGGAGACATCAGAAAAAAATACTAAAAAGAGACTACAATATATACTGGAAATCTCCAGCCGAATTAGATCCTAAGATTAGATTTTTTTAATTGACAAAATGCAGATATTATCTACATTTTTTATTAAAATAAAAAAGCAAGGGAATATTCCCCTGCTTCTAATTTTATTCTTCATCCTTAAAATTTGTAATAACACTCCCATCTTCTTTCTGATACTTGCTCGTTTTTATTTTAGATATCATTTTAAAAC
>JAEZSA010000133.1 GCA_023422115.1 Bacillota bacterium
GTACATAGTTGGCATGAATTCTTAAAAACAATACTGAACGCAGGCTACTTATCAAGTGATTTGATTTTGTCACAAACAGCAGTCTTCTATGCTTGGGAAGTTGGATATGAAATGGATATTGCTAATTCTTTAATAAAGTTAGATTCAAAAGTTAGTGTTAAAACAAAAAATGAATTATATAAAAAGGCTGTTTCTCTTGGATACTGCAGAGACAATATTTCATTTGATGAAGTATATCAAGAAATAATAGCCTTAAATAGGTGAATTGTTATGGAAATTGATGCTGCAATAAATGATCTTGTTAGTTACATAAAAAAAGTATATGAACAAACAAATAATAAAGTTGGGCAGAACATTTATAGAGGGCATTTGAGATCTATCAGTACAGATATTGAAGATGGAATTGCTTTATTTGTTTCAAATATTCTTCCAGATGAATATAAATTTTTCCTGGATTCATCAATTCATGTTGATGGTGTAAATATCCGACCTGATTTGTTAGTTGTAAATGATAAAAACGAGTGCTATGCAATGATTGAAATAAAAGCTAATATGGGATGGTGTCGAGATGCTACAAATGTAATTGATTACATAGTAAGTAACCACAATAAATTTATTAAAGAAACAACACTTAATTGTAAATTTTCAAAAGAAAGTACTCAATCAATAACCTATGGACTAAATACAAAGTTATATTTAATTGCCTTAACTGATGGAAATTGTAATGCTGAAAGGCATGAAAATAACAAAGCATATGCTTCATCTGTTAGTGTAAAGCAATTTAATTTATTTAGTGGTTGGTATGGTGAACTTATTTCGTGTGAAATAGATGAATTTACAAAAGATTTATTAGCTTAAAGGGAGTTTTTGTATATGAAAATTAAAGAATACTATACAGATTATAAAACCAATAAAAAGTATCCAATTAAACTTAGGAGCGGAACAGATAAAACTATTGATGATTTTTATAATAATTGTATTCAACGACATATACTTCCTGTTGCGAATGTTCTTGCTTGGCATAAGATGTTGATGGAATATGCTGATAGACCAGATGCTATTTACTGGGTTAGATATTTTGAAAGTGGAAGCAAAGTAAGCGGCAGATGGAACAATAGACGTGCATGTTTGACTCGTTTTGCAGACAGGTTTACTTATGCATTTGTTAGTAATTTTGATGCTCATGAAATACTAAATATGGTGCGTTTAGGTGTTGAACCAGATGTTAATGAGTTTGCCAATCTAATGAAAACATTACAATATCCTATGCATTATGATCCAGGTACTAGTTGTGAGGAATCAGATATAAATGCTTATCCGAATATAGGAACTCCTAGAGGAGGAATTCTTACTTATGAGCGTTGTTATCTTGCACATATTAATGATATAAAAGCAAAGTTTTTAAGAGCAGACGGAAGCTTTAAAGCAATTAGCAGTTCTGAAGGATTAAAAATATATCCAAGAGGAAAAATGAGCGATTGGAGTCTTGATAAAGTATCTGGTCATATGATCAGAAATCTTGGTTATTCATTATCTGCTGAAGAAAAGAATCTTGTTAAAGCTCACTTCTTAAGATTTGTAGATCCTTTAAATTATTATGTAACTCCAGGACCTAAGTCTGAAACCAATAGTGTGTGTTCAAGAATCGGTGAATATGATATTTTAAATAGCTTTATGAGTTTAAAGTTTGAAAGTTTATATGGTTCAAAAGTAATGGATGAATTTAGAAAGAAAGCCTTAATTAAAAAATCATCTTGTGTTACTACAGGTAATGAAATAATTAATGTTTCATATGGATTTCCTACTTCATTAACGGCGGTAAAAACACCAGTTCCAAAAACAATCTCTAAACTAAGTACCATAACAGTTACAACTTTAGGAACTGGAATTGGACAGTATGCAAAGAAAGTATTTCAATCGTTACTAGAAAATAGAAAGCTTGATAGTAATATGATAGTAAATTTGATGGATAAGAATTATTGCAGCAGAGAACTCGGAATATCATATCCTGTTTTAGTTATATATGCTTCAGGTTCTTATGATCCACAAAGATACTATAAGAATGTTGTAGTCGGTAAATATGTAATTTGTTCTCAATGGTATGCAAAGAATAGAGTAAGAATTGATGGTTGGCTTTCATCAAATGGATTTTAATTAGCAAATTGATAAGTTATAACTGTAAACCCAAAATGTTTAAGATGAATAAAGGAAATGTAAAAATGAAATTAGGATATAAAGAGTTGATTGAAGATTGGGAGTCTAAAAAGAAAGAATGGTATACTTCAAATAAAGAAAAAATTAAAAGTTTATTTGATGTAGTAACTGTCGAAGATAATAAAGATTTTCGCAAGAAAATAATTGCAAATGTAAGAGATTTAGATGATTTACATCAATCTGATGGCTTTTATATGATATTAAACGATGAAATAAATGATGGTGATTGTTTAGAAATAACAAACGGATCAAAAACATATAGATGTGTTTATAGAGGGGAATCAACCGAATTGAAAGATAGACTTATTTCTCATTTGTTTAATAATTCGGCAAAGCCTAAGTATACGACATGCATGAAAGTTAATGATAAATATGTTGATTTATCTAATGACAATCTTAATTTAAGTTGGCTCGTTGTTACATATGGAATGAATGGTTCGACTTCTGAATTTAGAAGAATGTTTGAAAAAGCTTTTGACGAAAAATACGGAAGACCAAAATATAGCATTGAAAAGTAAATATAAATAGGGTTAGGCATTTGTATTAAAATAGGGCTGCGTAAACTTGCTTAAGGGTGCGTTAAATTACCTAAGGGTGCGTAGTCCTATATAGAGGTGCGTGATTGTATAGTAATATTGCATCTAAGAGAATGAATCTATTTTAGAAAGGGTGGAACTATAATGTCAAAATATAAAGTTATATTTCACATCGATGAAATGAATAAATGGAAACTTCTATTAGGTAATGTCAAAAACTTATTAAATGGATTTAATGGTGATAATGTCCAAGTTGAAGTTTTAGCTAATTCAGAAGCAGTTAAATTTTACATTTCAAGTGAAAAGATAGATGATCAAATTGAATCAATGAAGAGTCTACATGATAAAGGTGTGTATTTTGTAGCATGCAACAATTCGCTCATATCAAATAATATTAAAAGAGAAAGTCTGATTGATATTGTTAATATCGTACCATCAGGAGTAGTCGAACTTGTAAAAAAAACAAAGTGAAGGATATTCATATATAAAACCATAAGACTTACATTTGAGTATAATTAGGGGTGCGTAAAACTAGTCTAGGGTGCGTGATTTGCACTCAGGGGTGCGTAAAATTACCGAGGGGTGCGTAATTGTATCAAAATAGGTAATCAAAG
>JAEZSA010000167.1 GCA_023422115.1 Bacillota bacterium
AGAACATTGATTCCAGGCATAGTATTACTCCTGATTACAAAGTAAGTATGACGATTAAAGACTATATCGATAAAAAGGATGTTATTGTTACAGAAGGGCTAAGACCTTATTTTAAGATCATAACAGCAACAAAGGTATATTATAGTTAGAAGGTGAAAGTATGACAAAAAACAAAAAAAGAAAGGGGAAAATAGGAATGTGGATAGCAATATGAATCATAGGATTTATTGCATTAGTCATTGTGATTGCTTTATCTGCTGATGCACCTCGTCGTAATGAACTGAAAAATCTTACTATTTCAGAAATTGATTTTTCAAGTTTACAAGATGGAACCTACATCGGAGCTTATCATAATACTAAAAGTAGTCTTAGTGACGCTGAAGTAGAAGTGGTAATAGAAAATGGAGAAATCATGCAAATAGTCATTACAAATGGTGCTTTAGCTGGTGAAAAGCAAACAACATTAATTAATAGTACTCAATCAATCAACGATTTAATCCAACGAATCATCGATAGTAAATCATTACAGGTGGATGTAATTAGTGGTGCAACATTAACCTGTAATGCTCATTTAAAAGCAATAGAAGATGCACTAATAAAAGCAATCAAGCAAGATTAAAAAACAAAGAAAGCAGAAGAACAGATTGGTTTTATCTGCTTTTTTGTTTGATGGAAGAGGAAAAAAACAAAAAACATGATCAACAATCCATACAACAATCGATGAAAAAGGGGATTCCACTTAAATAATTTGAAAATTAAAAATAGGAGTGATATAATAAATAGGGAGAAGAAGGGGGAACTTATGCCAACAAAGGTAAAAATTAGTATTGATGATCATAAAGAATTAAGATTAATTTTAGATACCATATTTGATATGAAAACTCCAATTCAGGTGGTAAGATATGGTGTTTTACTAGCACAACATATTCAGGAATTAACCGATACACCAAGTAATCAAATGATAACAAATGGGTATTTAATGAATGAAGCATGGCAAAATAAAAAAGCAAAACTGCGGGATGTCCGAAAGGCTAGTTTTCAAATTCATGAACTAGCAAAAAGTTCAAAGGATCCCTTATTACAAGCAGTCTATCGAGTAATTGGTCATGGAATTGCTTCTGCTCATGTGAAAGAACATGCAATGGTGGCATCGGACTACGCTATCCTAGCAATCAATCATCTTTATCCCAACGATGTACAAGAAGTCGTTAAAGAACGGAAATTTCAAATTGAATTATTGGAAAAAATAGAGTAATAAAAAACGCATATTGAAAACCAATATGCGTTTTAATAAATTGTTGAATTGGTAAATTCATAAAGCAATTTATGAATTTTCATAAAGCAATTTATGAATTTTCGTCAAGTAATTGATGATTTTTTTATTTATTGTCTGTCTTTTTCTTTAATGGATGGGTTAGTAAGAAAATAACAAGATAAATCACAGCCATTCCTAGGAAAATGGTAAGCATTCCTTGCCAACCAATATTAAGAGTATCGATGAAGTTTTTAGTATCTAGTAAGAACATGTTGACCTCCTATTATAATAAGTATGGTACGATGGAAAGAATAATTCCACCGGCCAATACTGAAGCGATTTGTCCTGCTACGTTTGCTGAAACTGCATGCATTAATAAGTGATTTTCTGGATCTGCTTCGATTCCCATTTTTTGAACTACTCTTGCTGACATTGGGAAAGCAGAGATTCCAGCAGCACCCACCATTGGATTGATCTTATTCTTAGAGAATAAGTTCAAGAACTTCGCAAATAGTACCCCACCAATCGTGTCAAACACAAAGGCGAATAAGCCAAGACCCATAACAACTAATGTCTGCCATGTAACGAAAGCATCTGCTGTCATTTTAAAGGAAATGGTAATACCTAATAATAAAGTGATTAAGTTTACAAGAGTATTGCTGGCTGTTTCACTTAAACTTCTTAATACACCACATTCTTTTAGCAGATTTCCAAACATTAAGAAACCAACTAAGGCTAAAGATGCAGGAGCGATTAACCCAGAAACAATTGTAACAGCGATTGGGAAAATAATTTTTGCTGTTTGAGAAACATTTTTGGGATTGTAAGGCATTCTAATTTTTCGTTCTTCCTTGGTTGTAACTAATTTAATGGCAAACGGTTGAATCGAAGGAACTAAAGCCATATAAGAATATGCTGCCACCATAATCGCTGGAAGATAGTTACTATCTAAGATTTGAGCGACTAAAATGGAGGTAGGTCCATCAGCAGCACCGATGATTCCAATCGAAGCCGCATCTTTTAAATCAAAGAAGAAGCCAGCAACAATAATGGTAATGAAAATACCAAATTGAGCAGCAGCACCAAAGAAAATAAGCTTAGGATTGGATAGTAATGGACCAAAGTCGATCATAGCCCCAATACCAATGAATAGAAGTAGTGGGAAAATTTCAGAAGCTTCAATTCCAACTTCGAATAACCATTCGATTGCTCCAACTGCTTCAATGTTATTTCCTAATGTCTGGTTTAATACTCCAGAAAAAGGTAAATTCACTAAGATGGCACCAAATCCCATGGGTAATAATAACGATGGTTCCATTTTCTTTTTAATTGCCAGAAAGATCAATAAAACTCCTACAGCCATCATGACAATTTGTTGCCATGTGATTGCTTTAAAAGAGTTCAACAAAAACTCAATAAAATTCATAATTTGCTCCTTTGTATGTATAGCTTTATAACGATATCGTTGATAAATTATGAAAGCTCATTGCTATATTTTACAATAACTTATCTAATAAGTCAACGCTTATTCCTTCCCCCTATTAGTTCTAATAAGGGTGTTTTTTCACCAAAATGAAGGATAATAAATAAAAAGGAAATAATTAAGTAATAAAATAATAAAATAATAAAATAATATAAGAAGAAAAAAGGGGATTAATTAACTTTGCTTTTTCGTTTTAGTTTAAATAAATACAAAAAAATATTAAAAAATACAAATAATTCTTGACCATGAAAAACATAAATAGTATAATAAATATGTAAATTACTTTCAAAGGAAGATAAAACGATGAATGCAATAGAAATTAGACAACTTACCAAACAATATCCCCACGTTCTTGCGGTTGATAATCTATCTTTAGATATGAAAGAAGGAGAGATTTTTGCTTTACTAGGTCATAATGGTGCTGGTAAAACAACATTAATCAAAATTTTATCGTGCTTATTAAAACAAACAAAAGGAAATGTTACGATTTTAGGAAAAGATATTACAAGTAATAGGACCTATTTAAAGGGACAATTTAATATTTCTCCTCAAGAGACAGCAATTGCCCCCAATTTAACTTTATTTGAAAACTTGGATCTCATGGCTAAGTTATATGGGTGTGATAAAATGACTGCAAAAGCAAGAGCCAATGAGCTATTGATGCGATTTTCTTTAGAAGAAAGAGCAAACGATCGAGCCAAAACCTTATCGGGAGGAATGCAGCGCAAACTTAGCCTTGCCATGGCACTCATCTCCAATCCCAAGATCCTCTTTTTAGACGAACCGACTTTAGGATTAGATCCCGAAGCAAGAAGAGAACTTTGGAATCAAATTCTTCAATTAAAAAAACAAACAACGATTCTTCTTACGACGCATTATTTAGAAGAAGCCGATTATTTAGCCGATACAATTGCGATTATGAAGCAAGGAAGACTAGTAGCCATTGGGACTTCTCATGAATTAAAAGCAAAGTATTTCGCTAAAAAATCAGTATGTATCGATGCGAAAGGAGTTCATGAAGCATTACTTCAAGAACTAAGAGGAAAATACCAAGAAGTTATTATCCATGAGAATGAAATCACCATCAAACAGGATAATCTCGATTATAATGAATTGTTATTGACATTCATGAATCATCATGTTGCCATTGATCGAATCACCAACAAAGAAGCAAGCTTAGATGACGTTTATCTAGCGATTAATCGAGGTGAATAACCATGAAAAGTTTCCATATTGCTTCTCGTAATTTAAAAGAATTATTACGTGACCCCCTAACCTATCTATTAGCAATTCTAGTTCCTATTCTATTGATGATTTTATTCATTACCATTAATAGTAATGCTGGGGTGAATAGAATTCCTACGTTTGAAGTAGAAATATTAACTCCTGGAATTATTGTCTTTGCTTTTTCTTTTGTAATGATGTTTTTAGGGATGCTATTAACAAGAGATAGGAAAAGTTCCTTTCTAAATCGCTTATTTGCAGCACCAATTAAAGCCAGTGATTTCATTTTAGGTTATTTCTTTCCTTTCTTTCTAGTAACAGTATTACAACTTTTAGCAATAACTATCGTAGCACTGATTGCTGGTTTGTCACTTTCTGTAAATTTACTGGTAACCTTAATTCCTTTGTTGCTCATTGCTATATTCTCCATTGCTATGGGTATTTTATTTGGATCTCTCCTAACAGAAGGACAAATGGGAGGGGTGGGTTCTGTTTTTATCACCATTACTCAACTATTTAGTGGAGCTTGGATGGATTTGAAAATGGTTGGTGGATTTCTAGAAAAAGTTGCTTATGCACTTCCCTTTTCCCACGCCATTGATGCAGCAAGACTTGCTATCCAAGGTGATTTTAGTAGTATGATTCCGGATATTTTATGGGTAATTAGCTATACGATAATTGCCATAATTCTTTCTATTTTTGCCTTCAAAAAAAATATGTTGCAATGACCATATC
>JAEZSA010000191.1 GCA_023422115.1 Bacillota bacterium
GTTTGTTTAAGCTTGGGATATATGAAATCCTATGCTAACTATACTAGTAAAGAATTACGACCTGTTGCAAAAGATAACATCAATTATATGATGGATGGAACGAAAGAGAGCATTGGGGATTTGATTCGTGAGGTAAAAACCGAAAAAATCAAATGTTCTAATTGTGGTGAATATAATGATAAAGATGCTAAATTTTGTGATAATTGCGGAAAAACATTGGTTAAAGTATGCAAATATTGCTACGAAGAAAATGAAAATGACGCAAAATACTGTAAAAATTGTGGGAAAGAGATTAATTAGGGGAAGGACATGCTAATTTTAGTAGGCCCAAGTGCTAGTGGTAAAACAGAAATAGCAAACATTTTAATTAGTAATTATCAAATGAAAAAGGTGGTCACTTATACAACAAGACCAATCAGAATCAATGAAGTAGCAGGAATTTCTTATCATTTTGTTACTATTGATGAATTTCTAGAAATGAAGAAAAATGATGAATTTGTTGAAACAACCTTTTATAATAATAATTACTATGGAACAAGAAAAAAGGATATTTCTTCTGAAAAAATAGTGGTGCTTGACTTGAATGGATTAAAGTCGTTTCAAGAAAAGATGCCAGATGCTATTTTTTCTGTTTATTTAGATACAGCAGAAGAGACTAGAATTTTACGAATGGCACTTCGTGGTGATAGTCGTGAACAAATTGAGAAAAGAATTGTCAACGATCGTCATTTTTTCGATAAAGAAAAAACAACTGTTGACTATATTGTTAAGAATGAAAATACCAGTTTAGAAAAACTAGCAGATACGATTTATGAAATCTATACAAAGAATATAAAATAGTAGTAAATTGTATTAAAATATGGTATAATACATAGAAGTTACGGAGGAAGTTATACAATGAGTAATAAAGTATTAGTGGAGACATCTGCTCGCCATGTTCACTTATCACAAACTGATTTGGAAACCTTATTTGGTAAAGGAGCAAAATTAACAATCAAAAAAATGCTTTCTCAACCTGGCCAATATGCCTGTGAAGAAAAAGTTACTGTAGTAGGTCCTAAAAAAAGCATTCCCAATGTTTCAATCTTAGGTCCAGTGAGAGGAAAAACACAAGTTGAAGTTTCAGCAACTGATGCTAGGAGCATAGGAATTGATATCATTATTAGGGAATCAGGAGATATTACTGGAACTCCAGGATGCAAGTTGATTGGTCCTAATGGAGAAATTGATATTCCTGAGGGAGTAATTGTAGCGAAAAGACACATCCATTTAACACCAAATGATGCAAAAGAAATGGATGTAAAAGATAAACAAGTAGTAAGTGTGAAAGTGGAAAATGATCAAAGGTCAATAATTTTTGGCGATGTTGTGATTCGTGTTCGAGAAGATTTTGCTGCTGCAATGCATATTGATACAGATGAATCAAATGCTGGAGCGATAGGCATGAATACTTACGGAGAAATTATTAAATAGAAAATTTACTACTTGCTAGTCAAGTAGTTTTTTTAGGAGAATATATGAAAAAATTAAAATACTTAATAGGAACAAAAGTATTTTATGCATCAGTTATCGCAATTGTAATTCCTATTATGTTGCAACAGGGATTAACGAGCTTTGTTGGTTTATTAGACAATATTATGATAGGTCGCTTGGATGCGGATTCTATAGCTGGAGTAGCTGTTAGTAATCAAATTTTATTTCTGTTCATTACTGTAATGATTGGTGGTCTTGCTGGACCAGGAATTTTTGTTTCGCAGTATTTTGGAGCTAAAGATGAAGAACATCTTCGTCAATCATTTCGCTTTAAAATCATCCTTGCCCTTGGAGTTACAGTCGTTGCCATGATTATTTATACTATTTTCGGAGAACAAATTATCCGTTTGGTATTTGATAATGAAGAGGTATCAGAAGAAATAGCTGTTGGTCATGGTTTGAAGTATTTAAATATTATCGTACTATCATTACCTCTATTCGCTATATCACAAGTGATTGCAACGACCCTAAGAGAAATAGGAAAAGTAAAAATTCCACTATTTAGTAGTATTACAGCTGTATTGATTAATGCAATATTAAACTATATTCTAATATTTGGTAAATTAGGCTTTCCTGCCCTTGGAGTTGAAGGAGCAGCTTATGCAACTATAATTAGTAGAATTATTGAGATGAGTATTCTTGTGGTAATGCTGGTTATTAAAAAATACCCATTTACAAGAAAATTAATTTCTCATTTTCGTATTGATAGGGGATTAGTAAATTCCATAACCAAAAAAGGGACACCCTTGTTACTGAATGAATTGCTTTGGGGATTAGGATCTACGTTAATTATGTTTAGTTTTGCTTTGCGCGGAAAAGCAGTTGTTGCTGCATTAAGCATATCATCAGCGGCTTCAAATTTATTATTTATCCTTTTTGGTGCCTTAGGAATGGGGATTGCTATATTTGTTGGTAAAGAACTAGGAGCAAATCGAATCGATGAAGCAAAAGATAACGCTAAAAAACTTCTTGCTTTTGCTGTTTTTGTTGCGATTATTCTTTCGGCACTTTATTCTCTAGTCTCTCCATATATTCCATTAATCTACAATGTTGATGATAATATTCGCCATTTAGCAACTTCATTTATTCTGGTGATTTGTTGCTGTATGCCAATCTTTACTTTTAATGTAGGATGTTTCTTCATCTTACGATCAGGCGGTAAAACAATCTACACAATGATTTTTGATTCGGGTTTCCAAATTTTATTTAGCTTACCATTAGCTTTTATTTTATCAAAATTCTTTTCGCTTAATATTGTTGCTGTTTATATGATTGTACAAGGTGCTGATTTGTTGAAATCATTTATTGGTTATGCTTTTGTAA
>JAEZSA010000016.1 GCA_023422115.1 Bacillota bacterium
TTTATAAGGAAATTGAATTTCAAACAAGATTCGAAACAGTAGAAAAAACTAATCTTTGTGTAATGTATCATCCTCAAAGAGAAAAGCAATTATGAAATATCTAGATAGTTTTTTCTTACCTACTTTAGATGAAGAAGCAAGTTATTTGTATCCAACAAAATACCCATTTGGTTTTTTCTCAGAAAAGATGTTTAGTGAGGTTTATTTTTCTGATATTACGATTATTTATGGTAGTAATGGATCGGGAAAATCGACACTTTTAAATGTCATAAATAATAAACTTGGATTTGCTCGAAAATCAGTATTTTATGAAGAAGAAGCATTTTGTGATTATATTAAAAGATGTTGCTATCGACTAGCTATTGATGATCATGGAAAAGAAATAAAAATTCCATTGAATTCAAAGATTATCGCTAGTGAAGATATCATTAATTTCATTTTTTCTGTTCGTGATAAAAATATAAAAAACGAAGAATTAAAAAAAGAAGTAATCAAGGAATATCAAGAAATAAAATTTAATCCTTTTCAATATAATGGATCAATAGATTACCAAAGTATAATTAACAAAACAGAAACACAAAGGGTAACGCAAACGAAATATGTAGAAAAGCGAGTAAAATTTTTAAGACAATTTTCTAATGGTGAAAATGTATTACGTTATTTTGATAGCGAATTAGATAATGACGGTTTATATTTATTAGATGAACCTGAAAATTGTTTATCACCTAAATTTCAATTAGAGCTTGCTGATCTTATTCAACGATGTGCACGTTATTGTGGGTGTCAGTTTGTGATTGCAACTCACTCTCCTTTTTTGCTTTCTCTTCCAGGAGCAAAGATCTATAATCTAGACTCGAATCCAGTTACTACTTGTAAATGGACGGAATTAGAAAATGTACGAATTTATTATGATTTCTTTCACAAATTTTCTCAAGAATTTACAGATTAAGAAAGGGAGTAATTCTATGGCAACGAATAAAGAGTTGATAGAGTATATCTGTGACCAATTAGTCGAAGTGGGATTGGTATCCTACCGAAAAATGTTTGGGGAATATATGATTTATGTTGATTTAAAACCCATTATTTTGGTGTGTGATAATCAGGCATATGTGAAGATTCTTCCTGAAACAAGCAACCTATTGGGAGAAAATGCTCTAAAAGGAGCTCCTTATCCAGGAGCCAAAGAACATTACATCGTTGATATTGACAATAAAGAGAAACTTCAAATACTTTGTTATAAACTAATAGAAATAACGGTAGTTCCAAAGCCAAAGAAAAAACGATTAAAATAATTAATCGTTTTTTTTCTTTTTATGGAATAATTTCAATTCATAATCTTTTTCTAAATTAACATAAATTTTTTCAATAGCAATATTTAAGTCGCATTCATCCTTTAAGAAAGCAACACTCATTTTTACAATCTTTTCTTCAAATAGGACTAAACTCAGATATAACAAAAAGATAATCATAGTAACAAAGAACCATAATTCAAACATTCCTGAGTTTCCAAAAAGAAGGAGTGGAAATAAAGCACCAATCCAAATGACACCTAACCAAGTATTTAAGAAAAAACGCAAACGCGGATTATTTCTACTAACCCAAACCACAAAAGGATTGATACTCATAAAGACAAAGAATGCATAAATAATGGCAAATAATGTATGAAGAAAATGCCAAAACGGATAAATTTTTGAAAGTGAAGGAATAATGGCAGTAATGATTAAAAAGATGGCAGATAAGCTATTGTAAACATAGGGATGTTTTGCTTGATATTCTTCAACATGAAACAACACCAATGAGGCTATTTGAATTGCAAAACCAGTAATGATTGCCCATGCAATAAATAACCAGCGATAAGTAAAGTAATTTCCTATTTTGCTTAGGGTGTATTGTAAGGGATTTTCCAAAGTTCCATAAATTACGGTTAGAATGAGAGAAGAAAGTAATAAAGACATGACGAAAATTCTTCTTCTTCGTTGTTTTATTAGATCTTTTTGTAAGCAAAACAAGTCTTTATCAATGAATTCCTCTTTGATTTTTTTCTTATCGATGACTATTTTTTCCATAGAAACCCCCTTAAGAAATGCGATATTTTTATTATACAAAATATCGCTTCTTTAGTAAAGAGGTGAAAAAAGAAAAATAGAAAGAGACAAGTGATTCCTTTTATTAGTTCACATGAGAAACCGAAAAATTCCTTTCAGCTGCATTGGGAGATAGATTGCTTTTTCTTTAAAAATGTGATAAAATACTGAATATATCATAGTTCATTTTTAGGAGAAAAGGATGAAAGAAGACACGATAACCATTACAAGAGTAAATTGTCAATCGTGGTTTCAAATAAAAACGAGAAATATCAGTATTCACATTGATCCTGGTTATGCTGGTTTTTATGAAAATCAAGGAATTGATGATTCTATATTTTCAAACAAAGCTGATTATATTGTTCTTTCTCACAACCATAAAGATCATATGCGAATCGATATGATTGAACGACTACGAGGAGAAAACACAAAAATAATTGCTCCTCCGATTTGCGAAGCGGATCTAAAAACACCTATGATTGCATTAATGGAGAATGAAAAATATATTTGCCAAGACTGTAACATCATTGCAGTACCTGCTTATAATACCTTAGAA